>JBLHMX010000074.1:0-12247 GCA_047622625.1 Paracoccaceae bacterium
ATCCAAACTCGGACCAATCGCTCAGTTAAACCTGCATCAAAAAGGAACAAAAAATGCAGATCGGATGCCCAAAAGAAATCAAAAACCAAGAGTATCGCGTCGGTATGACGCCAGTTGCAGCCCAAGAGGCCATTGCCCACGGCCATTCTGTCATTATCGAAACCAACGCCGGAATTGGCGCGGGTTTCCCTGATGAGACATACACAGCCGTCGGTGCGGAAATCGTTGATACAGCCGCAGAAATATTCGCCCGCGCTGACATGGTGGTGAAAGTCAAAGAACCCCAACCCGTTGAGCGAAAGCAACTACGTGAGGGTCAGATCTTGTTCACTTACCTTCACCTTGCGCCTGATGCGCCGCAAACAATTGATCTGCTGGAAAGTGGTGTCACAGCCATTGCTTACGAAACCGTCACGGATCGGGCCGGTGGTTTGCCGCTTTTGGCGCCGATGTCTGAAGTCGCGGGTCGCCTTGCCCCACAAGTTGGCAGTTGGACGTTGCAAAAAGCCAATGGCGGACGCGGCGTTCTTATGGGCGGCGTTCCTGGTGTTTTACCTGCTAAAGTCTTGGTCATTGGCGGTGGTGTTGTTGGTACCCATGCAGCCCGAATTGCTGCTGGAATGGGTGCGGACGTGACGGTTCTGGACATGTCTTTGCCGCGCATGCGGTATCTGGATGATACCTATAGCAGCGTGTTCAAGACCAACTATTCGTCACGAGGCAATACAGCCGAACTTATTCAATCCGCTGACATGGTTATTGGCGCTGTGCTGATCCCCGGGGCCGAAGCACCGACATTGATTTCTCGCGCACAGCTTTCAACGATGAAAGCAGGTGCCGTGCTTGTGGATGTGGCCATCGATCAGGGTGGGTGTTTTGAAACCAGCCACGCGACCACACATGACGATCCGATTTATAACGTCGACGGCATCATGCATTATTGCGTGGCCAACATGCCCGGCGCGGTCGCGCGCACGTCGACCATCGCGCTGGGCAATGCCACTATGCCGTTCATGATGGCCTTGGCTGACAAAGGTTGGCGCCAAGCATGTGAAGACGACGCCCACCTTTTGGCCGGGCTAAATACCCATGCTGGCAAGCTAACGTATTATGCGGTCGGTAAGGCGCTTGGCATGGATGTTATTTCGCCAAGCCTTGCCCTGAAGATGTAGAAAAGCCGCCCCGGCATTGCGCCGGGGCATCCATTACTTCGCGGTTAGCGCATTCCGAATTTCAACCAACAGATCGTTGTCAGTTGGCCCAGCAGGGGCCGCTTCAACAACGTCTTCTTCTTTTTCTGCCGCTGCTTTGACTTTGTTCACGCTTCTGACCAGCATGAATACAACCCAAGCGATGATAAGAAAATTCAGCACCGCCATCAAGAACGAGCCATAAGCAAACACTGCTGCGCCAGCCTCTTTCGCTTCGGTCAAGGTCGCGTATTCACCATCGCCCAGAATGACAAACAGGTTGGTAAAATCCACACCACCCGTGAAAACGCTGACAAACGGATTGATCAAATCCGCGACCATCGATTTCACAATCGCCGTAAATGCCGCCCCGATAATAATACCAACGGCCATATCCATGACATTGCCTTTAGCGATAAAATTCTTAAATTCACTTAGCATATTCTGCTCCTCGTTATTGTTAATTGCGCGGACTTTGCCCCAGTCCAAAAAACAAATCAAGGAAACCTAATCCTCGCCCCTGTTAATAGCGATTTACTGATCTTAAGTCCGTTGAAGAAAAATGAACATGGACGGAACGTATTATGAAAACACTCGCCGATTTTGACATCACCAATCGCTGGCCACCGGTCAATTCTGACATCATCCAGCTTTATTCTTTGCCTACGCCAAACGGTATGAAAGCCTCTATTGCGCTCGAGGAATTGGAATTGCCTTACGAAGGTCATTTCGTCGATTTCGGCAGCAACGACCAAACCACGCCTGAATTCATGTCGCTGAACCCGAACAATAAAATTCCGGCGATGATCGATCCAAATGGCCCTGATGGGAAACCGCTTGGTCTGTTTGAAAGCGGTGCGATGTTGATCTACTTGGCAGAAAAAACAGGCAAGCTGATTTCGACGGATCCGGTAAAACGCTATGAAACATTGCAGTGGCTGATGTGGCAAATGGGCGGTGTCGGGCCGATGTTTGGCCAACTTGGTTTCTTCTTCAAATTTGCTGGAGCCAAGTTTGAAGACAAACGCCCCCTACAACGCTATATCGATGAAAGTGCGCGATTGCTGAAAGTGTTGGATCAACGCCTTGAGGGCCACGACTGGGTCATGGACGACTATTCAATCGCAGACATCGCCATCGCACCGTGGCTTGGCACAATCGTTCGATTCTATGAAGCCACCGAACAAGTTGGTTGGGGCGAGCTTAAGAATGTGCCAGCCTATCTTGATCGGTTCTTAGAACGCCCGGCCGTTAAGCGCGGTATGGTCAGCCCTGCGCGTCCCTGATCCTGCGTTTTTCGCGGCCTGACAACGTCAGCGTTATTGCTAAGAATACAAGCGATAACGCTGAAATTACCGCGCCAAAATCAAACACGCGTGCCACACCAACCGATACAATTATTTTTCCAGAAATCCACGGCGTTACTGAAAAACAAAGATAATAGATGGTGTAAAACAACCCCATTCCCAAGGCGCGTGTTTGGGGAACCATCGCATTTGTCGGCAAGGTCATAATCGGCCCTACTGACAAACCTGCGGCACAGCCAATGGCCGCGATAATAAAGATATTACCATCGAACCGTGGAAAAGCGACCAAAAGCGCGATAAAAGCAGCGGTCGTAAACAGTAAGATCGTTGCCGGCCTGCCAGTTCGATCGGCTAAGAAACCACCAAATATGCCTGTGGCCATGACTGCAAACATAACGATACTTGTTGAAGCGCCTGCACTGGCTAGTGTCCAGCCCCGTTCAACCAGCAAGGTCGGCGAGAAACTGAACACGATGGCGAGCGTCGCATTGAAAAGCCCCCAGACAAACCCGGCTGCCACGATTGCAGCAAAAGCCAAACCTTTCGGAAATACGCCTTTGATTGCCGGGCTATCGGTCTGCTTATCCGGCGGACGGTAGAATACCAATAGCGCGATCAGCCCAATTCCAGCTAACACCGCCTCAAGCGCGTAGGCTGCGAAAACACCACCTGATCCAGCAACAAGTGGTTGAACCAAAAGCGCAATTGCAATCCCAGCTGGCCAAGAATTGACAAACGTCGCCATCGCTGTTGCGATCTCTTGGCCCGCGAACCAGTCCATAACCATTTTTGACATCACGACGTTCAGAACAACGCCGCCAACGCCCGATATTAGACGCCCGGTTGTTTGCACTTCCCAGACGCCGCTGGATGCCATCAAGGCACTTCCAGCCGCCATCAATGCCACACCGACAAGCAGGACGCGTTTATCACCAAGCCAGTTGGCGATCGCCCCACCAGGAAGCGCCACAACAATACCGGGGGCGAAATAAAGGCCTATCAAGGCGCCAATGGCAATCGCATCAACTTGAAATTGACCACCAATCAATGGCGCAATCGCCCCCACGGTCGCAAACTGAAACGCCATGATCGCGCGCACGAAAAACAACAGGGCCAACATCCGCCAGCGTATCGCCATGACAACTCCCTATCGCGTTCGAATTGATCGCAAATCTGTGCACACGCTAAAGCGTGCAACGTTTAAGTCAAGCGATTGGCATGACTGGATTATTACAGTTCACCGTCCAAGATATAGCGCAACATTTGAACAACCTGTTCGGGTTTCTCACATACGGCCAGCGCCGCCGCATCCACCTCTTTCAAGGGATGCTGATGATCTGGCCCGTGCATTACGATCAACGATTTGCCCAAAGCAGCAGCATAGCCCGCATCAAACGCCGCATTCCATTGCTTGTATTTGTCGCCAAACCGCACGACGACAATATCTGCGTCGGCAATTCCCTTGCGGGTACGCATCGCATTCAGGCTGGCGCCTTTTCGGTCATGCCAAAACTTATCCGGCTCGGCCCCAAGGATCGCGACACCGCAATCATCTGATGCAGCGTGATCAGTCACCGGAGACGAAAACGAAACATTTAACCCTTTGGCACCCGCCACAATAACCTCGCGCCAATCGGTGTGTATTTCACCTGACAAATATACTTTTAGTCCCATGCTCATTCTCCGCTAGTTCGCAAGCATTCCGCCCACATGTTCGCCAATAGCCAGACATGATGTCAGCCCCGGCGATTCAAATCCAAAAAGGTTGATCAACCCGTCAATACCATGCTGGTCTGCCCCCTGAAACACAAACTCGCGCTTGGCTTCACCTGGTCCCCAAATGCGCGGGCGAATTCCGGCCGTATCTGGCTGCAACACACCATCTGGCAGGTTGGGCCAATAATGGCGAACCTCGGCCTCAAAAGCCGCCAACAATGCAGGATCAACCGCATAATCCACCTCATCAACCCATTCCATGTTCGGGCCAAATTTCACACCACCCCCCATATCAAGAACAGAGTGAATTCCAAGCGACCCAACCTTGGGCATTGGATAGATCAATGACTTGAACGGAGACTTTCCAGCCGCTGTGAAATAACTGCCCTTGGCAAGGTTCCGGCATGGGATCAGCTTAGGATTTAGCCCTTCAATTTCGCGCGCAACATGCCACGCGCCAAGAGCCGCCGAGTTCACCAGGTTCCGGCAAGTGATGGTCATTTCTTCGCCACCGATTTCAACCGAAAACCCATGTTCTTCACGCCGCGCCCGTAAAAATGGAGCGTTCAAGGCCAGCATCGCGCCCGCGCTTTCAGCCTCACCCAACAGCGACAGCATCAAGTCAGGCGCATCAACAATCCCGCTTGACGGTGACATCATCGCGCCGTCGCCAGCCACTTGCGGTTCCAATTCCCGCAACTCATCCCGCGAGACAAGGTAAAGGTCATCAACCCCGTTAGTCGCCCCACGATCCACCAAACCTTGTAACTCGTCCGCCCGCCCTTTGGGTGCAACCGTCAGCTTGCCACAGCGCGAATGGCCCACATGACGGGTCGCGCAATAGTCATACAGCATCGCCTTTCCACGCAGGCACAATCGCTGTTGATCTGATCCCGGCGCATAGTAGATCCCGGCATGAATAACACCGGAATTTCGCGACGACGTATGCTGGCCAACAGCACCTTCGGACTCCAGAATTAGGACTTCATGCCCTTGCGTTGCCAAATACCGCGCGATCGCCAGCCCGATCACTCCTGCCCCAACCACCACAGTTTGCACGTCAGACATGGCGGGCTGCCTTAATCATATCCGCCGCTTTTTCCGCAATCATGATCGTCGGCGCATTGGTATTGCCACCGACAAGCCGCGGCATGGCCGACGCATCAACCACACGTAAACCCTGAACACCGCGCACCCGCAATTGCGGGTCAACCACAGCGTTTGCGCCCTGACCCATCGCACATGTGCCAGCCGGATGGTAAATTGTGTCAGCCCGTTTGCGAATATCAGCCATTAGCCCGATGTCAGTCCCGTCATGGGGATAATAGCGCCGTCCACGCCAAGGATCCAAAGCAGGGGCCGCCAGAATGTTCTCCATAATCCGCGCGCCCTTCAAAAGAAGCGTAGCATCGACGTCTTTGGCAAGAAACTGTGGGTCAATGCGCGGGGCCGATGTGGGGGACGCATCGTTCAAACCAACCGAGCCACGGCTTTCGGGGCGCAGCACACAAACATGGCAGGAATAGCCAAACGGTGTACGGATTTTGCGAAAATGATCGTCCACAATCCCGATGACAAAATGCAATTGCAGATCAGGGCGTTTCAACCCCGGCTCGCTGCGCAAGAACGCACCGCCTTCGGCAAACACCGTGGCAAACAGACCAGCACCCTCACGCCGCCACCGCAAACCAGCGCGCGCCAGATGCCAAAGCCCTAGCGGATTTAAACCCAGCACGTCGCTTCGCTTGGAGCGCACTTGAATGGTGTAATCTAGGTGATCCTGTAAGTTTTGCCCAACACCAGCCAATTCATGCACCACGTCAATACCGTGATCACGTAGCTCTTGCGCAGGCCCGATGCCTGACAGCATCAACATCTGAGGCGATCCAAACGCGCCTCCAGACAAAATCACTTCGCAACGCGCGTTCGCAACTTTGGTCGCGCCGCCCATGATATATTCAACGCCAGTGGCGCGCTTGTCTTCCATCACCACCCGCGACAAACGCGCGCCGGTGATCACTTCCAAATTCGCACGGTCTTTCATCACAGGATGCAAATAGGCCGCCGCCGCCGAGCACCGTTCGCCTTTTTTGTCGCCGTCAAAGAACTGGTTAACCTGATACAGCCCAGCCCCTTCTTGACGCGGGCCATTGAAATCGTCGTTGCCCGGGATTTGCACCTGTGCTGCCGCTTCAACAAAGGCTTTCGAGACCGCGCGCGGCTCGCTTTGCTCGGCAACTTGCAAAGGCCCGCCGGAATTGTGTAACTCGTCGGCCCCGCGCACATTATTTTCGGCGCGCTTGAAATAGGGCAGCACATCATCCCAACCCCAGCCGTCACATCCCAGCCTCGCCCACTCGTCGTAATCCCTGCGATGGCCACGCAAATACAGTTGTGCGTTGATCGCACTTGACCCGCCCAGGGCGCGCCCGCGTGGTTGAAACCCTTTGCGGCCGTCCAGCCCGACTTGCGGCACAGTTTTGAAGGCCCAATTGTTGATTTTTGGGCGCCCCGATACCATCAGCGCACCCAATGCAGGCGTGCGCACCAATATGGATCGCCCATCGCCACCCGCTTCAAGCAGGCACACGGAAACCGAAGCATCCTCGCTTAACCTTGACGCCAGTACAGACCCAGCAGAGCCACCACCAACAATCACATAGTCAAATTCCAATGCAGCGCCTTTCTTTTTTGGCAAAGACTCTTCGAACCCAACACTTCGCAATGCTGTTGTCAGCCGCGTAAAACACCACCTGTGGCCTTGGCAACTTTTTCGATGATCTTGGCCGACACGGCCTCAATATCAGCATCGGTTAATGTTGTGTCTTTAGGCTGCAAGCGCACCGAAATCGCGATGGATTTCTTGCCAGCGCCCATCTGGGCCACTGCCTTTTCTCCGGCAAATAAATCAAATACCGACGCATCCGCAATCAAGGCTTTATCCGCGCCCTTGGCGGCATTCAATAGCGTCAGCGCTTCAACCTGCGCATCAACAACAAAGGCGAAATCACGCTCGACTGATTGCAAATCACTGATATTCAACGCCGCCCGCGTAGACCCTTTGGCCTTTGGGAACGGCGCGTTGGCAACAAATATTGTGAACGCCACCGCAGGCCCCTTAACATCCATCGCCTTCAGGATTTTTGGATGCACTTCGCCAAAAGTGGCCAGAATATTCTTTGGCCCCAGCGACAATTGCCCAGACCGACCAGGATGCCACCAATCCGGCGCATTGCGTTGAACCATCAATCGGGTCGAGGCGCCAATGGCGGACAACACCGCTTCGGCGTCCGCCTTGGCATCGTAAACATCAACGCTGCGCCGTGTGCCATGCGGATCACGCGGGCCGGTCATGCCTATCAGTAGACCAGCAGCCTGCACATGTTCTTGCTCGGGTTCGCCACCGTCAAAAGCTGGGCCCACCTCAAACGACGCAAGATCGTTGATCCCGCGCGCCTGATTGCGTGCCGCCGCCTGCAACAACGCTGGCAACAAATCGGGCCGCATATGGCTCATTTCGCTGGAAATCGGATTGGCCAATTTGGTCGCATCAGACCCGCCACCAAACAGGGTGGCAGACGCGTGATCAACAAACGTGTAGGTCACGCATTCATTATACCCAAGCGCTGCAATTTGCCGCCGCGCCGCAATTTCGCGCCGTTGCATTGGCGTTAGGATCGCCCGTGTAACGCCCGTTGTTTCCCGCTTCATAGGCTTGCCTTCAAGGCCAGTAAGCGAAGCTATGCGCGCTATTTCTTCCACAAGATCGGCAGGATCCTGCACGTCAGGTCGCCAGCTTGGCGGTGTCACGTCCGACCCATGAACCACAAACCCAAGCGAAGTTAGCGTTTCGATCTGCGTTGCGGCAGGAATATCCATGCCGACCAAAGACGACACGCGATCCGTATCCAAGGCATAGCTGCGCGTCGTGTCGGGCACTGCCCCCGCGATCACCAGTTCCGAGGCTTCACCGCCGCACATGTCCAAAATCATCGCGGTGCCCAGTTCCATACCGCTTTGCGTGAACGCAGGGTCAATACCACGTTCAAACCGATATCGAGCGTCCGACATAACTTTGTGCCGGCGACCAGTTTTGGCAATGCCGATGTTGTCAAAATAGGCTGCTTCTACAAACACGTTCACGGTTTCATCAGAACAACCGGACGCCAAACCACCCATAATCCCGCCAATGGATTCTGGACCATTTTCGTCACAAATCAGAACTTCAGTGCCGTCAAATTCGTATTCTTTCTCATCCAGCGCAGTTAGTTTCTCGCCAGATTTGGCCATACGAACAGTGATACCACCCGTGACCTTATCCGCATCAAATACGTGCATCGGACGGTTGCGATCAAACGTCATCAGGTTAGTCATATCAACCAGTGCTGAAATTGGCCGCAATCCAATTGCCCGAAGGCGATCTTGCACCCATTGCGGCGAGGGCCCGTTTTTGACACCACGAATATAACGGCCAATGAACAACGGGCATGGGCCGTCTTTTACGTCATCGGCTAGGGAAACCGAAATCGGGCTTTTGAATTTGCCCTTCACGGCCTCAATCACCGGAGTTTGCAAGATGCCAAGCCCGCGCGCCGCCAGATCACGCGCGATGCCAGCCACGCCCAACGCATCTGGGCGGTTCGGCGTAATCGCGATTTCAATGACGGGATCATTGCGATCGGTATAGTCAATGAACCGCACACCCTTTGGTGCATTTTCGGGCAAATCAATGATGCCGTCGTGGTCATCAGACAGCATCAATTCGCGTTCTGAACACAACATTCCGTTGCTTTCAACACCGCGAATAACACCCGGTTTCAGATCAACACCCGTACCCGGCACATGGGTGCCAACGGGCGCAAACACGCCGATCAGACCCGTGCGCGCATTAGGTGCGCCGCAAACAACCTGCACTTCTTCGCTGGCTTTATCCGGCCCGTTTGGCCAGGTTTCCACACGACACAGGCGCAAGCGATCGGCATTCGGATGCTGCGTCGCCTCGATCACCCGACAAATGCGAAACGCACCAAGGCCGTCCGCAGGGTTTTCCACGCCTTCAACTTCTAGCCCAAGATCGGTCAGGGCATACAGGATGTCATCTAAAGATGCTTCGGTCTCAAGGTGATCTTTTAGCCAGCTTAGGGTGAATTTCATTGTACTAACCCCCCATGCAAGTTCGGCTGTGCCAACGCACTAAACCCGTAGTGCCGCAACCAGCGTAAATCGCTGTCAAAGAACGCCCGTAAATCTGGGATGCCGTATTTCAGCATGGCGATGCGGTCGATGCCCATGCCAAAGGCGAAGCCTTGGAATTTGTCGCTGTCGACACCTCCGGCGGCCAGCACTTTGGGGTGGACCATGCCTGAACCCAGCACTTCCATCCAGCCGTCACCTTCACCGATTTTAAGCTGGCCACCGACCCAGGAACACTGGATATCAACCTCGGCTGAGGGTTCAGTGAACGGGAAGTGGCTGGCGCGAAAACGGGTTTTCACAGAAATGCCAAAGAACGCGCTAAAGAATTCTTCCAGCACCCATTTCAAATTTGCCATCGATATATCATCGCCCAGCGCCAGCCCTTCGATCTGGTGGAACATCGGCGTATGCGTCTGGTCGTAATCGGCGCGGTACACCCGGCCTGGCGCGATAACGCGGCATGGGGCACTATGTTTCAGCATATGCCGGATTTGCACAGGCGATGTATGCGTACGCAAAACATGCGGACGGCGCTCATCACCCTCGTCACGGTGCATGTAAAACGTATCCATTTCGGTACGTGTCGGGTGTTCCGGCGGAATGTTCAGCGCATCAAAATTATACCAATCGCTTTCAATCTGCGGCCCTTCGGCCACGGAAAACCCCATATCGGCAAAGATCGCGGTGACTTCTTCCGTTACCTGTGAAACCGGGTGGATCGTGCCTTGCCGGCGTGGCCGCCCTGCCATCGAAACGTCCAGCCATTCGGTGCGCAGACGCTCTTCCAAGGCCGCATCAACCAATGAGGCTTTGCGCGCCGCAACCGCCGATGTGATCTCGCCCTTGAGCGCGTTCAACACAGGCCCCGCCACCAAACGCTCGTCGGGTGTCATTTTTCCCAGCTCACGCATCTTCAGCGCGACTTCACCTTTTTTGCCAACAGCGGCCACGCGCAGGTCTTCCAACGCTGCCTCATCAGACGCTGCCATAATCCCATCAAGGTATTTTTTCTTCAGCGCATCAAGTTCGCTCATCGCCATATCATCCTGCAAAATCGGTTCAGCGTTTGCTATCATACAGACCCAAATATGCAAGCCCGCCACAGTCCGCACCAGCCTTTCATTTTCACGCATTTATCCGCATTCTATAAGGGGTCAAATGGCAAATAGTGGTGTTTGAAATTGAATTCACATCAGCACAGGTCGCCATTGTAGTTTGAAGGCTTGCCAAGCGCGGATATTCGCGTAACTTTTCGACAGCGGTTTTCCATTCGTGAAGGTCGTCCACGAATTTGATCGCCGAAGGGTTTGCGCATGTCATTTATCACGGCCACACGACACGGTTTGTCGGATGCGATGCAAAGACGTGGCATACATTTCGGCTGGTTCATGGTTGGGCTGGCTTTTCTGAACGCCCTTTTTGCAACATCGGCTGTCGGTGTGCCCAGCGTGCTAATCGTGCCAATGGCAAAAGATCTAGGCTGGTCCATCGGCGAGCTAGCCGCGCCAACTGGCCTGCGCATGGCTTTGTTTGGTCTGTCAGCCCCGTTTGCCGGCGGCTTAATGCTGCGATACGGGCCACGAATGATGGTTGGCCTTTCGGGCATATTGCTAATCATCGGTCTTGCGATTGCGATCACGACCACACAAAAATGGCAACTTTGGCTTGGCATGGGCTTCCTGCTGGGCATTGGGCCGGGCTTGACCGCGATGCAATTGGCTTCGGTCGTGGCGTCGCGTTGGTTCACCGCGCGCCAAGGCCTTGTGCTGGGTATAATGATGGGCGCAACTGCCACTGGCATGTTAATCTTCATGCCTCTGGCCGCCACAGTTAGCGAAATCTGGGGGTGGCGTGTTGCGATGGCTATTCCAACAGTTGGCTGCATCCTAAGCTTGGCGTTGTTTTACTTTTTCGCCCATGACCGACCCGAAGATATTAATCTACCTAGGTTTGGTGAAACCGAAGTTGCACCCGTTCCTGCGCCTTATACCACGAACTTTGTGACCTTGTCGTTCAAGGCCCTAGCGTTGGGCGTGAAAAGCTGGACGTTCTGGATACTCACCCTCACCTTCGCGATTTGTGGCATTTCTAGCTATGGCATTACACAAGCCCATATCGTGCCGTTTTGTGGTGACTTGGGCATACCTTTCGCCGCTGCCGCCTGGCTGTTGGCAGTCATCGGCGTCAGCGACATGGTTGGCACAATGGGGTCTGGCTGGTTGTCAGACCGATACGACAACCGATGGCTGCTGTTTTTCTACTATGCGCTGCGCGGCCTTGGATTGATCTGGCTGGTCAGTTCAGACCCATCTTACGCGATGTTAACCATCTTTGCAGTGGTTTACGGCCTTGATTTCATCGCAACCGTGCCCCCCACAGTCAAACTGACCGTCGCTGAATTTGGCCGTGAGATGGGCCCGGCTGTTTTTGGTTGGATTTTCGCAGCCCATCACGTGGCAGCAGGCATAATGGCTTACGGCACTGGCGTCAGTCGCGACATGATCGGCAGCTATGTTCCCGCGTTTATGATGGCGGGCATCGCGTGCTTGATCGCGGCGGCAAGTTTCTATCTGTTGAAACGCCCGGAACCACAGGCGGTTTAGTCGTTGGCGAGCCGTACGCTCACGAAATTGTATGTAATATCAACTTGACCTTCCACTGGCTGGAGGCCGTAACAACGCCAAACTGGTTTTTGTGTTTATACGTGAACATCGATGTCGTGATCTGATAAAACTGAAAAGAGAAATTTGAAAAATGAAACCTTTGCCCCTTCTTACTTGCCTAATTTTTGCAGTGGCAACTGCTGCACTTGCTCATTCGGGCGTGAAGAACGTGATC
>JBLHMX010000075.1:0-12220 GCA_047622625.1 Paracoccaceae bacterium
TGGTTCACTTTCCGGGCCGCTTCAGGTTGATGGCCGCAAACACAAAGCCCATGAAGTTGGTGACGAACCAGTGCTGCTGGCGGCGTTCTGCTCAACATGGATTGCGCGGGATCGCCACGCGGGTGCTTTGGAGGCAAAACAAGCTGGTGCCGATGTCATTTTGCTGGATGACGGATTTCAAAACCCGACTTTGCATAAAGATATTTCGATTGTTGTGGTGGATGCAGTAGCGGGATTTGGCAATGGCCGGGTGTTTCCTGCGGGACCGCTACGTGAACCTCCAAGTGCGGGCTTAGCACGGGCCGATGCGGTTCTGATTATGGGTACCCCAAAAGCCCGGACGCGGTTTTTGAAGGCTAACCCGATGGGTGACTTGCCCGTTCTTGAGGGTGAATTGCAGCCGCTTGAAACCGGCATGGATTGGAAGGGCACAAAAGTGCTGGCTTTCGCAGGAATTGGCCGCCCGGAAAAATTTTTCGCCACTTTGAAATCATTGGGTGCTGAAATTGTTCAGACCGAAGCTTTGGCCGATCACCAACCGCTAAACCGTCGCTTACTAGCGCGTTTGGAAAGCGACGCCTTTTTCAAAGGTGCGCAGATGGTGACAACAGAAAAAGACGCAACCCGCTTGCCGGAAGATTTTCAGTTTCGGGTAATTACGGTGCCTGTAAGGTTGCAAATCACGGATTGGGCAGCGATTGATCTGCTGCTAGAAAAGACTGGGATTAAGGTTGAGTAATGACTGGGAAATTGTGAAAAAGAATGTCCTGGGGTTGGTCTTTTGGGCGTTACAGTCGAGTAAAAAACCTAAGAAAGTTGATAATTAGGCTAATTGTGCTGAGATATCAACGCGGTACATGCCACAAAAAAACCAGCAAACCGGTTTAATGGTTTTAATGGCGGCGCGGTCCAGCGCATTGTGATTTGATGAAAATTCAAAACCTATTTGTTTTGTAGCTCGCTCAAAACCTCGTCATTATGTTCGCCCAATTTAGGAGAAGCGCGATGATGCGCCAGCTCTGCGTCGGAAAACACAATCGGCGAACGTACAGTCGGAACGCCGTTCAATTCCATCTGCATTCCGCGCGCGATCACTTGTTCATCGGCAAAAACTTCGCCCAAATCGTTTACTGGGCCAGCGGGAACATTGTTGGCCTCGCAAGCAGTCAGCAATTCAGTTTTGGTGAATTTCTTGGTCGCCCTGTCCAGTCGCGATGTCATTGCCACGCGGTTTGCCAAGCGATCTGCATTAGTTAGGTAATCTGGACCACGCGCCATATCTTCAAGGCTAAGTAATCCACAGAGCCGCTGATATTGCCCGTCATTGCCCGTGGCGATGATGATATATCCATCCGAGCAATCGAACACCTGATAGGGTGTCAAATTCATATGCGCGTTGCCCATTTGGCCAGGCGGTGTGCCAGTTGTCAGATAATTCAGCGCTTGATTGGCCATTGTCGAAGTCGCCACATCCAAAAGGGCCATATCAATTTGCTGGCCTTTACCAGTGCGTTCGCGTTGTAACAACGCAGCCTCAATTGCAATCACGCTATAGAGGCCCGTCAAAATGTCGGTGACGGCCACACCCATTTTTTGCGGCTGTCCGTCTGGTTCACCTGTGACCGACATAATACCGCCCATACCCTGCATCAGAAAATCATAGCCCGCACGTTGTTTGTAAGGGCCTGTTTGGCCAAAACCGGTGATCGAGCAATAAATCAGGCGCGGGTTAACTTGGCGTAGGCTGTCATAATCTAAGCCGTATTTCGCCAGTCCGCCGACCTTAAAGTTCTCGATCAATATGTCCGCATCAGCCACCAGTTTGCGAATGGTTTCTTGCCCTTCGTGCGTGCGGAAATCCACGGTAACCGAGCGTTTGCCGCGGTTGCACGAATGGAAATATGACGCTGAAACATCTTCGTCGCGGGTAACAAAAGGCGGCCCCCAACGGCGTGTGTCATCGCCTTCGGGGCTTTCGACTTTGATGACGTCCGCCCCAAGATCAGACAGGGTTTGCCCCGCCCAAGGGCCTGCCAATATTCTGGCAAGTTCAACGACTTTCAAACCATCCAGCGGTGATTGTGGCATGGCCTATTCGGCGATCAAGCTGTCGATTGCCTCAGCGAAATCTGCATAATTCATGTTGGCATACTTCTTACCGTTAATCAGAAACGACGGTGTGGATGTAATATCGTCGCGTTCGGAATTCGTTTGGTAAGCATTGACCAATGCTTGCGCCGTTGTGCTGTCTTGCAAGCAGGCGTCCATTACGTCATCGGTCATTCCGGCGATCCGCCCAAGCGTTTTCAAGTTCTGAACAACCGCGACGTCACTGTCAGCGCGGGTCCAATCGCTTTGACGGGTATAGATTAAATCACTAAAGCCGAAAAACTTGGCAGGCTCACAGCGGGCTAACATCGCGGCCCATAAGCCAAGACGGTCAAAATATACATCGCGCATAATGAATTGGACTTTGCCAGTGTCGACGTAGTTCGTGACGATATCTTTGAACACTGTCTCGTGGAAGCGCGCGCAATGTGGGCACGTGAACGACGCGTATTCTATGATGGTCACTGGCGCATCCGCGTCGCCTAGTGTCATTTCCGGAACTTCCAACGTGTCGGCATCTGTCGCTTGCACATCAGTCACATCAACCAGCGTTTCAATTACTGCAAAATCTGTTGCAGTAGGGCTGTTGCGATCTGTCTGCAGCCAAACATAGCTGCCACCTATGGCTAAGGCGAAAACAATCAAGGACGGGTAAAGGTTGCGAAGCATGATATGCCCTTTGCGGTTGTTAATTTTGATTACGTGTTAGAATATTCTGCCCCAATGCTGCAAGGGCCGAACGCAGTTCGTTGCTTTCAACATTGGCAACCTGATCATTCATGGCGGCTGTTTTTTCGGGGTTCGGTGGCGGCGCGTTTGGCTTCACTTTCGGTGAAAACGCCGCTTGTTGTTCTGCAAATCCTGTGGCTGACGTTTGGGTTAGGCGGATTTGAGAAATGGCGGCATAGCCGTAACATGCATTTACTCGTTCGCGAATTTTCGGCAATTCAGCCTGCAACATTGGTGCATTTGCACCATTGGTCAATACTGTAAGGGTCGCACCCAATCCTTGCCGTCCATATCCAACTTTAACTGGGCGAGTAATGGCAGCGGTAGCTTCGCCAACGAACTCGGCCCAATGCGTTAACAGCCGCGTTTCAACAAAACCGCGCTTTTCGGCAGTCTTGCGTATGCGTTGATGCAGAATGCCGCCAGTTTGCACAAACCCGCGCGACATACGCTTTGGTACCTTAGATTGAGCTGTTTTTGCCTTGTATGCGGCCATAGGTGCTAATTTCCGTTTCAGGTTTCATTCTAACGCGGATAGGGATTGTTACCAGAACATTGATACCAATTGGGCAATAAAACTTGCGTGATCAAACTAGCGACCTAAGCCAGCGACTTTTAGCGTGGTATGATACTAACGCGCGCGCTTTGCCGTGGCGGGTGCCGCCCTTGCGCAGTCAGCAAGGCGAACGTCCTGACCCGTACCGTGTGTGGCTGTCAGAAATCATGCTGCAACAAACGACTGTTGCGGCTGTCAAAAGCTATTTTCAGAATTTTACGCAACGTTGGCCAACCGTTTTCGCGTTGGCGGATGCCAAAGACGCCGACGTGTTGGCCGCTTGGGCGGGGCTTGGTTATTATGCGCGGGCAAGGAATTTGCTGAAATGCGCGCGGCTTGTTGCGACTGACTTTGGTGGTGTATTCCCCAGCGATCGGGAGGTGCTTCAGTCACTACCGGGTATTGGGCCATACACTTCGGCAGCGATCGCGGCGATTGCCTTCGGTCAGTCTGAGGTTGTTGTAGACGGCAATGTCGAACGGGTAATGGCTCGATTGTTTGCCGTGAATTCACCGTTGCCCAAGGCCAAGCCAGAATTAATTTCGCTGGCCAGCAACCTGACGCCAGAACACCGAGCCGGCGATTATGCGCAAGCAGTTATGGATCTTGGTGCTACAATCTGCACACCGCGCAAGCCTTTGTGTTCAAGCTGTCCTTGGTCATCAGAATGCAAAGCCTTCAAAACAGGAATTGCCGCCGAACTGCCGCGCCGTACACCTAAGAAGCCGAAGCCAACAAGGTTTGGCATCATTTACATCGCTAGGCGCAACGATGGGGCGTGGCTTTTAGAACAGCGTGTAGATAGCGGCCTTCTAGGAGGAATGCTCGGCTGGCCTGGCAGCGACTGGAACGATTACCCTGAAGCCCGCCAACCATTTCCTTCCAATTGGCAACAACTACCGGGCGAGGTGCGCCATACCTTCACGCATTTTCATTTGATTTTGAAAGTTGAGATTGCGCTGGCCAATTCTGGAACAATCCCAGAGACAGGAAAATTTGTCGCCAACGCGGATTTTCGGCCAAGTGATATGCCAACTGTGATGCGTAAAGCCTATGACTTAGCGTCAAATGCATTGCAGGCCGTTTGAATTGATCGCAAGCAAGGAGTATGGTCCCTGTGCGCCCTCAGAGTAGGACAATGAATGAACCACCCAGATCAAAACACTCGATTGTTAAAGGCTTTGCCATTTTGGCTTTCGCTGACGTTCGTACCGATGATAATTATTGTGATTTCTTTGGGGTCATGGTGGCTACTTACTGTTCCGCTATACGTTTGGGGAATGTTCGCGCTGTTGGATCAAATATCTTCGCTTGATCTAACGAATATTGACCCCGACACCTCCGATGACCAGCTGTTTTGGTATCGCCTCATCACTTTGATTTGGTTACCCATACAGGCGCTAATTGTCTTTGGCAGTATTTATGCGGCCACGCATTTTGATTTTTCAAGTTGGGAACAATTTGCACTGATGTTTGGGGTTGGAGTTTCATCAGGGACTGTCGGTATCAATTATTCGCATGAACTGATGCATCAAAAAAACCAGCTTGAGCGTTGGTTAAGTGATGGTCTGCTGGCAATGGTTCTGTATGGCCATTTTCGCAGTGAACATCTTTTGGTGCATCATTCTTATGTCGGCACACCGCGTGATCCAGTGACAGCGCGATATAACGAAGGGTTCCACCGATTCTTTCCGCGCGTGCTGGTCGGCTGTTTCAAGTCTGCTTGGCGAGCCGAGGCTGGGATGCTGGCGCGCAAGGACTTGGCGTCTTGGCATCCGGAAAATCCGTTTCTGCGGTATTTTTCTTTGGAATTACTGATGCTAATCTTTGCATGGTCACTGGGAGGCTGGATTGGTGTTGCTCTTTTCGTGTGTCAGGCATTTGTCGCAGTTTGGCAGCTTGAATTGGTAAATTACGTCGAGCATTACGGCCTAACCCGCAAGCATCTGGGCAATGGCAAATACGAACCCGTTATGCCGCGCCATTCTTGGAATTCGTCGCATCGGTTTTCAAACTATCTGCTAATTAACCTGCAACGTCATTCTGATCATCACTATAAACCAAATCGCCGATTTCCGCTTTTGCAAAATCACCTAGCTCAAGATGCCCCGCAATTGCCCTTTGGATATCCTGTGATGACAGCCGCGGCCATGATACCACCTCTTTGGCGGCGGCGCATGAACCCACGTGTTCGGAAATGGCGCGCTATGTATTATCCCGAAATTGTCGATTGGGCGCCGTACAAATCCGCAAGCAATCCGATGCCGAAGGGGGCAAGTTAGCTATCAGTCAAGAAAAGGGGCTGTCGGCCCCTTTGAAAATCCTGGGATGATTTCGCTAACGCGAGATCAGTTTGGTTTGGCTTGCATTTCTGCCCGAATTTGTTGACGTAAAATGTCAATCGGGATGGTTTTGCCGTCTTTCTTGAATCCCCAGAAGGTCCAACCATTACAGGAAGGCGCTCCTTCAAGGGCTGCGCCGACCTGATGGATTGAACCTTTGGTTTCGCTCGCAATTAATGTTCCGTCAGCTCTTACTTTGGCGCTGTGTCGGCCGTTCAGCGAAGTTAGAACTTCGCCGGGATTTAACATGCCGCGTTCAACAACCTGACCAAATGGCACACGAGGTTCTGAACGTTTTGAGGCGGTCACTTCTAGTGACGCACGGTCGTATTTGCGGGCGTTATCGATGCGGCGTTGGGCAACCTTGCGGTATGCTTCTTCGCGTTCAATGCCGATGAAATCGCGCCCAAGCTTTTTAGCGACAGCGCCGGTTGTGCCAGTGCCAAAGAACGGATCAAGCACCACGTCACCTGGATTGGTGGAGCCGACCAAAATGCGGTGCAGCAGGCTTTCTGGTTTTTGTGTTGGATGGGCTTTGACGCCATTATCGTCTTTCAACCGTTCGTGGCCGTTGCAGATCGGCAGCACCCAATCGCTGCGCATTTGAATGCCGTCATTCAGAGACTTCAGTGCGTCATAGTTAAACGTGTATTTTGATTTTTCGGTTTTGCTGGCCCAGATCATAGTTTCATGGGCATTGGTCAGCCGCATACCGCGAAAGTTTGGCATTGGGTTGGATTTGCGCCAGACCACATCGTTCAAAATCCAAAGTCCAGCATTTTGCATTTCAGCACCAACTCGGAAAATATTGTGATACGAGCCGATAACCCAAATTGCACCGTTAGGTTTTAACAGCCGTTTGGCGGCCGCCAGCCATTCTTTGGTGAACTTGTCATAAACCGCGAAGCTGTCGAACTGATCCCAATCATTATCCACAGCGTCGACTTTTGAGTTGTCTGGCCGATGTAATTCGCCTTTCAACTGCAAATTATACGGGGGATCAGCGAAAATCAGATCGATACTGTCAGCCGGAAGGCTGTTCATAATCTCGATACAATCGCCATCAAGAATCTGGTTCAGAGGAAGCGTTACCGCCCCCTTTTTTGTTTTTTTAATTGTCATCTCTGCCTCATGCGCTTTGCGCTTATTGTTGGCCCTAAGATGAAGAGTTGGTGATTCGCCGTCAATTTCTTTTTTGAATCAAAGGCTTAATTCTTTTGTTGATACAATATATTGTGGACAGGTTTGAACGAGACTCTATGGTGAGGGGTCGCGCCAAGGCGGCTTAGGCCTTCAAGATGCTGTTTTGTGCCATAGCCAGCGTTATTTTCCCAACCATAGCCCGGAAATTCGCTTGCAAGTGCCGTCATCATGCGGTCGCGGGTGACTTTTGCAACGATGGATGCCGCCGCGATCGACAGGCTGCGATCGTCTCCTTTGACGATAGCTTGCGCCGGATACGGTAGATCTGGTGGCAGGCGGTTACCGTCGATCAATGCATGGGCCGGTTGGCGCGGCAACCCGCCAAGCGCACGGCGCATGGCAAGCAGGCTGGCCTGCAGAATGTTGATCTGGTCAATTTCCTGAACGCTGGCTTGGGCGACGCAAAATTCCGAAGAAGCAATGATCAGTTCAAACAAGACTTCGCGGCGTTTTGCTGTAAGCTTTTTGGAATCAGCCAATCCTGGTGGAATGTTATGGGGGTCTAAAATGACGGCGGCGGCCATGACCGGGCCCGACAAAGGGCCGCGACCAACTTCATCAACCCCGGCAATTGGGTTGATCCCGTCTTTAATCGCGGCAATTTCAAAGGAAAAATCAGGCATAAGGCGAATTGCCAAGGTCTTAGTGATAATGTCAACGCCTCGAAAAGCGGAAGGGGCGGATTGACCGCCCCTTCCTAGAGATATTGGTTTCAGTTGCCGAACAGGAACAAGGGAACAAGGGAACAAGGGAACCGAGTTTCCGCTATCCCTTACTGGTGGGCGTGGCGACGGTGCGTGTGCCAGCCCTTGTTTCCATGCCGTTCCCAGCCATGTTTGGCCATGCAGCGTTTGGCGAAATACTTTTTCCAGCCATGATTTGTCCAGCGTTGGCGCAGGCATTGACGTGGCTTTTGCTTTTTGTGAGCGTGATGACGCTTTTTCTTGTTCCGATGTGGCTTGTTCTTTGTGACAGTCACATGCGCGTTGTTGTTGGCTTCGTTGACGATGATACCGATAATGGCAGCACCAAATAAAAGCCGCGCCAACTCGTCAGATGATCCGGCCTGTGCTGGGGCTGCGGTCAAACCGGACAATGCGATTGCGCCGGCTGTGGTGATTGCGATCAATTTATTTTTCATAACGTGTTTCCTTTTATGTCTTACGTGTGGTGCGACCGTATTGGCCTAGGAGGGGTACTGGTTGGACACGTTCTTGAGGATGGGTAACCCCCGGGGCAGTGCCGATAAGCCAATCTGGGCCGAACCCCAAAAGTTAGGCAATAACGGCGCAATGTTATTGGATATCACCTGTGAAGGGGTGGCATGTGGGCGGGTTGTTATTGAATAACAATGCGTTATCACCCTATGTTTCAGGTATGATGAAAACGCTTACATATATGATCGCACTTTGCCTTGGCCTCGCGTTTGCGGGCCCGTCGAGTGCCGCCTGTTACGCCGATTTCAAGGCGAAAAAGTCTTCACCCCTAACGTTGATCTATGGGGTGGTTAAGATCCCGGATTCGATCTGCGATAGTTCTGGTAAAGTGAAGAAAAACGTCGCCAAGCGGATAAAGGTTGGCGGATGGAGCTTGCTTAATGTAGTGTCTGTGTTTGGATCCGAGGGTTTAGCGCAGAGGCAAAATAATGCAGGAAGTTACTACCTCAAGTACTAGAAAACGGAAACTCCCCACGGGGGTTTCCACCCTGACTATTGGCATAGCGGCGATCATCGGAATTCTGGTGATCGCCGCAGTCGTTTTGTTTTACACGCTGCCAGATGCGAATGTGTTCAACGACCGTGTTGAAAAAATATTTGTTGAAAACGACAACCTGACATCGAACGCTGAAATCAAATTGCTGGAAATCCTGGCGCAATCGGGCACTTCTTTTTCGGATACGTTGGCATCATATCGGTTTGTGATATTCGTTCTGTTGGTGTTCTCGACCGCGATCCTGATTTCGGCTCTGGTTTTTCTGGTGAACATTGCAGGAATGAACCGCCGTATGTCAGAAATTGAACGGGCTGGAATTCAGATCAACAGCCTGATTGTTAGTCGCGACGAACTTATCGTTTACATCAATAATATGGAATTCACCCTGACCGAAGCGTCATTTGAAGCGCTGGCCGTATTGTGTGAAGCGCGCATGGACAACGAATTCATTTCCGGCATCGATATGGAATCGATGATTACCGGCAAGGATCGAACCGATTGTGAAGAAGCAGCAGGAGCCACGCGCATCAAACGCCTGCGTGATGCGTTAGGCAATCAGATGGTTGCAGAGCTGTTGGTTAAAACAATATCACGCAAGGGATATATGTTGGCAATCGATAAGGAAGTTATCAAAATGATCTAAATATTGCCATATTGGGCAAGTATGATCGCTTTATGAACACGATAGAAATTCAAAAAAAACTGTCAAATATCGGCGATATTCTTGCCCGTATTCTTGACCCATCTCATGTGCAAACTGATCTTGTATTAGAAGTCATTAAGCGATCCGAAATTTCAACCAGTATAAAGGCCAAACTTGGTGACACAGTTGGGTTTCTAAAGCTGTTTCATGAAGGTGAAAATGCAACCGATGCATTTGATCGCGAACGCCGCGCATTAGAGCTGTTGATGGGTGAGCAAGTGCCAAAACTGTTGTTTGTGGCTGAAGCTGAACACGTGATCATGACCAGTTTCATTAAAGGCAAGTCGGTACTTGGTACATTGTCTTCGAACAACGTCAATCAAGTGTCGGAACATATGGGTCAATGGTTTGGGCGCCTTGCAAATAAGGCGCCAAAGACAAATTACGAGGGGGACTGGGCCAGTTACATGGATCTGTATTCGTCTGGTTTTGAAACCGATATTCTGGACAATCAAAGACCAATTCTGGAACAATCCCGCATTGCAAACCTGACGCTGTCCCACAATGACAACGCGCTTGGAAATTTCATTATGGGAGCCGACAAGCGACTGTATGCTGTTGATTTCGAAGACAGCCGGATGAAACCCGAAGGCTGGGATTTGATCACAGCAGGGCGCGCCCTGTTTGGGCAAATGCCTAGGGAATTACCGATCATTTCAGGCTCTTTGTTGAGGGGCTATCAGCTGACTGCTAAAGATTGTAATCTGCCGGATAATTTCGATCAGGTCATCAGTGCAGTTGCTTTTGCAAACGCCGCGAAGGCTGCCTAATTCCCGCCTGAATTAAACCAAATATTACCGTTTCCATGCCATGTTTGCGCCTGATATCGCGGGCATCCTGATGCAAGGCTGATTGTCTTGGGTGGGCGCTTAGGTTTGGGAGTTGACCCGTGGCTACTGAAACACTGACGATTGCGCTGACCGATGGCTACATTCAAGGCTCCGATTATTTCGTAGGCGACGAAGACGATACTCAATATGTCACTCTAATTGACGGCGGCGTTCTTTCGAGCATAACAATTAAGAATTTTGGCAAGGATACCGCGACCGAATCTGGCGAAGGAGACGGGGGCGATGACGAATTTTATATTGATTTGTCCGACTTCAATGATGATTTTTCCGTAGAAGTAATGAGCATGGATCCCGGTGACTCGTTTTATGTCTCGGGCGCGCTATCTTGGTCAAATGTCGGCAATGTCTGTACGGTCAAGTATATCGGTTCGGACGGGTTGGTTCATGAGCTGACGATTGATGTTGAATCCACGAATGGAACCGGTGTTGCAAGCATCGTCATCACATGTTTTGCCAAGGGCACAATGATCCAAACCACGAATGGGCCGCTGCCAGTAGAAACTTTGGCAATCGGTGACAAGATCATGTGCGGCGATGGCACTTCGCGTCGGATTCGGTGGTTTTCCGAAAGGTATATCTCGGAAGATGAAATGTTAGAAAACCCTGACTTCCGCCCAATATGTATTCGCAAAGATGCGCTTGGCGATAATGTGCCAAACCAAGATTTGGTCGTTTCCCCACAGCATCGTGTCTTGCTGAGCGATTGGCGTGCCGAACTTTTGTTTGGTGCAGCTGAAGTTTTGGTTCCAGCCGTTCATCTAGCAGACGACAAGAACATCACTCGCGACCACCAAGCTAAGGACGTAACTTATTATCACTTCATGTTTGACGAACATCAAACAGTCTGGTCTAACGGGCTGGAAAGTGAAAGCTTTTTCCCAGGTGACACGGCAATCAACGGCGTAGAAGACGATGCCCGTTGCGAATTATACCGCCTGTTTCCTGAACTTGAAGACAATCCAACGACTTACGGTGCAACGTATCGCCCAACATTGAAAGCCCATGAAGTGATGTCGATGATGGGTGGCTAAAGATCTGCGGGAATTAGCAATTCCTGGCCAAATATCTATGGATATTTTCGGTACCAAATCGTTGTAACCGCGATGTCTTTCCATAGAGAATTCTGCCCAAATTGCGTCGTGAACATCAATATAAATGAAAATGACGATCAGAAGTTCCAGTTTTTGGGTTGCAAAAGAGTGCTTTCAGTTGGCTTTTGAAGGCAAGGCCGCCTAAATGAACTATTGCGAGGCCAAAATCGGAACTGTTGCTAGTGTTGGGCCGCAGGATCGAGGTAAAACAACTTAAGCGGGTTGAAAAACCATATCACCTTGAACACTTACTTAGGATAATTAGTGTCTGACGTCAGCGCTTATGGTTCCAACTAGCGTGATTTGATAAGGGAGTGTTTCTGGCTCATCGTAACCACCAAGGAGTGGAACATGAGACAGACAACTGGAACCGGACGCAGGTCGTCCGAGAAGATAGTCAAGGACATCAAACGGGCAACGCGAAAGCAGTATTCTTCTGAAGAGAAGATCAGGATTGTGCTGGACGGCCTGCGTGGCGAGGACAGCATCGCGGAGCTGTGCCGCCGTGAAGGTATATCCCAAGGCGTGTACTACAAATGGTCCAAGGACTTCATGGAGGCCGGAAAGAAGCGGTTGGCGGGCGACACCGCCCGCGCTGCTACGACTGACGAAGTCAAAGACCTGCGCCGCGAGGCCGGCGATCTGAAGGAGGTTGTGGCGGAACAGACGCTGGAGCTTCGGATTCTCAAAAAAAGCATGACAGGCGATGGGGACGGCCAAGAATGAGGTATCCTGCATCTGAGAAGCTGGAGATTATCCGGCTGGTCGAGGGATCGCACCTGTCGGCACGGCAGACGCTGGCCATGCTTGGCATCCCGCGCACCACATTCTACCGTTGGTATGATCGGTATCTGCAGCGTGGAGAGGCTGGGCTGAAGGATCAGTCCCCCAAGCCGCAACACGTCTGGAATCGTATCCCTGAC
>JBLHMX010000076.1:0-11985 GCA_047622625.1 Paracoccaceae bacterium
GGCGATCACCATGAGATCTTCACGCCAAACAATATCAGATTTCGGCAGGTAAAGGTTCGCTTCGGATACGGTAAGCGTGTCTGGCACGTTAACCCGCACAGCTTCTACCCGCCAGCTTACTGACTGGGAACTTTTGATTCCCATCTGAATAACACTTGAATTAGGAAGCACCTCAATCGGCGCATTTCGGGTTGTTCCAACAGAATTACACGCACCCAGAAAAGTAGCGGCGACAATTGTCAGCATCAGTTTAGATTTACGCATTGTGGCCTCCTTTTCAAGGCTGTGTGTTTTGGTTTATGACTGTTCAGCTATCGCGCTGCATCGCGGCAAAAGTTTAGTCAAATAAGGCACATAATTGTGATCATTTCATGTTTCCAAAACAGGTGCCTGAAATCTCGAAATCTACAAATTTCGTGTTAACCTTTTGAAGTTGATCGAAATTTATCCATCAAATACGGACCGGAATACACTTTCTGGTATGCCAACTTTTGCCCCGGCTCAACGCAAGAGGGCAGAGTTTCGATCTCTGCTGACCAGTTGGGCTGATGAAAGAAAGCCAGTGATTGGCGGCTTTTTTGACTGCCATCGTTAACCACACGGTGCAGGGTCGAAACCCATCGATCATTGGTCCAGCGCGCCATCAGATCACCAATATTAACGACAAATGCGTCCGGAATTGGCGGAACTTCGCTCCATTCTCCGGTTGGTGACAAAATTTCCAAACCGCGTGACCCTGATTGCGGCAGCAATATAGTTAACGACCCATAGTCACTGTGAGCACCTGCGCGCAGTTGACCCGGTTCAGGTGGTAAAGTCTGCGCGGGGTAATTTAATGCGCGCAGCGCGGATATGGGCGCATCGATGAACGGCGCGAAATAATCTTCGGGCAGCGCCAAAGCCACGGCACAGGCTTGCATGATCCGGCCTGCAAGGGCTTCCATTTCACAGTAGTAGGCGCGCCACGCGGTGCGAAATTCCGGCATTTCGGGCGGCCAAATGGTTTCTGCATAGCAAAATTCCAACGCAGCACTATCGATTTCGCCGGTCGGAATAGCCAATGGTCCGCCATTAAAGCTTTCCTTCAAGTCCGGCGGTGTGGCAATGCCGCGCGAAGCTGCCAACGCTTCCGAACCGGGCCCAAGATAGCCATAGGGATAGCCCGCGTAAGGCGCCCTTGTGCGTTGCTTTTGGGATTGCGGCTGGCGAAAGAACCGTTCGGTTTCAGCCCATACTGAATTAATCGTGTCTTGTGGTACGCCGTGATTGCCAACGGCCAAAAACCCCGTTTCTCGGCAAATCTGATCAAGGTCGCGGGCAAGTACGATTTTGCCCGCGCCGTCGGCGACCCCAAAGGCGTCAAGATCGAAAATAGGGAAATTAGTCGGCATTTGAAAACTCCTTCAACACCGGGCGATCGTCGTGCTTGGTTCGGCAGGCGTCAAGGGGCTGGGCGCGTATTCTGGCGCTTTGAGTTTGCCAAACTGTCCCTATAGAAACCCTGGCAACGTGCCTTTTTGCGAAGCGTTACACAGCCAAGCATAGACATGAGCGCCGACCGAACGAAAGCAAACCACATGCATGGTTTCAGCGTCGCTTAACCAAAATGCCACGGCCAATTGCCCCAGTCGCGTGCGGCGAATTTCACCGATTGGCAAAGCATCAACCGACAAATCAGCGGGCGCACCCTTGGCGATCACTTCGCGGCACCCTGCCCCGTGTACATCAATCATTGAACGGGCATCTGACACATTTAGCGCTAGAAAATGAGTTTCTTTCAAAGTTTTATCTAACTTGGCGACTACTGCATCGGCCATATCGTGATCGACCAGCAACAGTAATTCATCTGGCGACATCCACGCAACCGCGCCCTTGCTGCCTTCTTTAATGCCACGTGCCAGAGGCATCGCCAGCCCAACGGCGGATTTCACCGCAGCGGCCAGTTTCACATCGCTAAGATCGCCACGCAGCGTAATCATCCCGCGCAAACCCGCGTCTGTGACCCTGACTTCGCCTTCAAAACTGGCGCCCAAAAGTGCTGTTATTGCCTCAGACATTTTGCCGTGCTCCTTCTTTGTCCAAAAACACAGGATCAACCACTCGAGCCTTAATCACCCGGCCTTCGCCAACTGGAAAGGACAGAACTTCGCCCATGCGTTTTGATCCGCCTTTAATCAAAGCCATTGCTATTGAATGGCCCAATGTTGGTGAATAATAGGTCGACGTTACATGCCCGATTATGTTTTCCATACCATTAGCCCGTGGTGGCCCTTCAATCGCGTGGGCGGCATCAGGTAGAACAACTTGCGGGTCTTCGGTCAATAATCCGACAAGCTGTTTACGGTTTTCATCCACCATGAAACTACGCTGTTGCGCGCGTTTACCAAGGAAGTCTTCTTTCTTTTTGGAAATAGCCCAACCTAGGTTCAAATCCTGCGGAATGACCGTGCCGTCGGTTTCATCACCGATCATGATAAAGCCTTTTTCGGCCCGCATGACATGCAGACACTCGGTGCCATAGGGCTGAATGCCAAATTCACGGCCCGCCTCTAGTGCGGCGTTCCAAAATGCCAGACCTTGCGAGGCGGGAACGGCGACCTCGTAAGACAGCTCTCCAGAAAACGAAATACGGTAGGGGCGTGCATTTATGCCTGCGATTTCACCATCAGCGAAGGTCATAAATGGCAGGCCTTCTGCGGAAAGGTCCATATTGGTGCCCATCTTTTCAAGAACTTGCCGCGCTTTTGGGCCGACAAGTCCGATCTGCGCGTATTGTTCAGTGACATTCGCAGTATAGACTTTCCAGTCCCACCATTCAGTCTGCAGCCACTCTTCCATCCAGGCATGAATTCGATCTGACCCGCCGGATGTGGTGTGGCACAAGAACGTATCCTCGGACAATCGCGCAACCACGCCGTCGTCTGACAGAAAACCGTTCTCAGTACACATTAGGCCATATCGACAGCGGCCAATTTTCAAGGACGACATCATATTGGTATAAAGCATGTCCAAAAACTTGGCCGCGTCCGGGCCTTTGACAATGATTTTTCCCAACGTGCTGGCATCAAGCAAACCAACACTCTTGCGCGTGTTATTAATCTCGCGCGTTACTGCGTCTTTTACGCTTTCGTCGGGTTGCTGGTAACAATACGGCCGCCGCCAATCGGCGACAGGTTCCCAGAAGCCGCCATTAGCTTGGGTCCAGTCGTGGATCGGGGATTTGCGGATCGGTTTGAACAAATCACCGCGCGCATCACCTGCAATCGCGCCGAACGAAATCGGGTGATAAGGTGGACGGAATGTTGTTGTACCAACTTGCGGGATTTCGGCATCCAACGCGTCAGCCAAAACAGCAAGGCCGTTGATATTGCTAAGCTTCCCCTGATCTGATGCCATGCCAAGAGTAGTATAACGCTTGGTATGTTCGACAGATTCATAACCTTCTTGTGCCGCCAATTGCACATCGGAAACCTTGACGTCATTCTGAAAATCAAGCCAGGTTTTCATCCGTAATTTTGGCCCAGCTCCTTGCGGCATCGACCAAACTGGCAACAAAGCTGCCTCGGGTTCGGACGTGGCTTTTGGGGCAGATCCAACGGTGGATTTAAACCCGGCTTCTTTTGCCGCAAGATGCCCGGCACCATGGCCATCTGTTAATGCTTCAGCCGCACCTAAGTGCCCATTCGCAATGCCCGCGACGATAACATAACCCATGCCGTCGGCACCGGTTGGTGGACGGTTTGGATCAGGTCGGAACATCGCTTGATCCGCGTCCCAGTTCAGCTTGCCACCACAATGAGACCACAAGTGCACAACGGGCGACCAACCGCCTGACATGGCAACCGCATCGCATGCGATTTCTTCAAGCATTGTACCTTCGCCGGCTTGGGCACATAGGGTAACGCCTGTCACACGCTTGCCGCCTTTGACTTTGCCAATGGCTTTACCGGTTTCAACCCGGATGCCCATATCGCGGGCCTTTTGAGCCAGCTCGCCATCAGATTGTGGTCGCGCGTCAATGATTACAGGAACAGTCAAGCCCGCCTGAACCAGAGCAATTGCAGTGCGGTACGCGTCATCGTTATTGGTTACGACCACGGTTCGATCACCTGCGGAAACCCCGAAGTTGACGGCGTAATCCCTCACAGCTCCGGCCAGCATGACCCCTGGAATATCGTTGCCAGCAAAGGATAGCGGCCGTTCAATCGCGCCAGTTGCGGTAATGATCCGTTTGGCTCTAATCCGCCATAAACGATGGCGTGGGCCTTTAGTGTCAGGAGCATGATCGGTCAATTGTTCATAGCCAAGGGCAAAGCCGTGATCATAAACGCCTGCGCCCATCATCCGGTTGCGGATCGTGACATTCGGCATGGCGGAAAGTTCTGCCAGTGTTTCATTGACCCAGTCGCTTGCGGATTTACCGTTGATTTCGACACCATCTACAACTGCGCGTCCACCCCAATTGACGGTCTGTTCAACAAGCAAAACCTTGGCGCCAGATTTCCCCGCCTGTTTTGCGGCCTGGAGGCCTGCGATACCTCCACCAACCACCATGACATCCACATAGGCATAGAAATATTCGTACGTATCATCATCACGATGTGTCGGAGCGCGGCCCAATCCGGCGGCGTTACGGATGATCGGCTCAAACACATGTTTCCACGCGAAACGTGGGAACATGAAGGTTTTGTAATAAAAGCCCGCAGGAAAGAACCGCGACATCATTTTGTTCACGGCACCGACATCAAATTCAAGGCTGGGCCAGTGGTTTTGGCTGATCGATGTTAGGCCATCAAACAATTCTGTTGTGGTAACCCGTTGGTTAGGCTCAAATTTTCCGTCTTTTCCAAGGCCCACAAGCGCATTTGGCTCTTCCGGTCCAGCCGCCAAAATGCCGCGCGGACGGTGGTATTTAAACGACCGACCAACCAGCATTTGGTCGTTTGCCAGCAAAGCCGAGGCAAGTGTATCGCCCTGAAACCCTTTCAAGCGCTTACCGTTAAAGGTAAAATTTACCGGCTTGGTGCGGTCGATAACGCGACCCTGTGTGGTTAAGCGCGTACTCATTTTTGAAAACCCTCCCAGTCGGGGCGCTTCTTTTTGATCTTGGTTTGCAGGGCTTTGGGCGGGCTAAAAGTTTGAGCTGAATAAGTGCCAAACACTTCAAGGGTCATGGTATCGCGCGCTGCATGGAACCATTTTCCACAGCCAAACACATGCCGCCAGCGTTCAAAATGCACACCACGCGGGTTTTTCTTGTGAAACAGATAAGCCTCAAAATCACCTTCGGATGCGCCTGCACCGTGACGGGTGATATGCGCCTCGCCCCCGCCGTGCAGATCAGTTTCGTCGGCAGCTATTTCGCAATAGGGGCAGGTTAGGATCAGCATGGTGTGAAATCCTCGTGGGTGGATTTTGAGTACTTGTTGAACAATGAAAACACTAGTGTGCCACCCCTGCCGCCACAGACTCGTCGATGAACCGGCCTTCGCGGAAGCGGTCAAGGCCGAAACCTTTGGCCAAATCGCCGGGCTCGCCCGATGCCATCATTTCAGCCATTGCCCAGCCGGAACCCGGAATGGATTTGAACCCGCCCGTGCCCCAGCCACAATTGATGAAGGTATTGCCAAGTGGCGTTTTACTGATGATCGGCGAGCGATCCCCAGTCATGTCAACGATGCCGCCCCAATGACGCAGCATTTTGAGGCGCGATACAATTGGGAAGGTTTCGACAAGGGCGCGCACGGTTTCTTCAAGGTGATGAAAACTGCCGCGTTGGGTGTAGTTATTGAACCCATCAGCACCGCCGCCAATTACCATTTCGCCTTTGTCAGACTGGCTCATATAACCATGCACTGTGTTGGCCATTACGACCACATCCATGCAGGGTTTGATCGGCTCAGACACCAGCGCCTGCAAAGAAACACTGTCGATCGGCAGTCGGAAACCAGCCATATCAGCCAGCAGGCCGGAATGCCCAGCAACCACGATGCCAAGCTTCTTGCATTTCACATTACCGCGCGAAGTTTCAACGCCGGTCACTTTGCCGCGTGATTGCTTGATCCCGGTCACTTCGGTTTGCTGCAGAATATCCATGCCCATGTCGCTGCAGGCCCGTGCATAGCCCCAAGCCACCGCATCGTGTCGCGCCGTGCCGCCGCGTGGTTGCCAAAGCGCCCCCAGCACGGGAAATCTCGGGCCAGAAAGTTCAATAATCGGCACCAGTTTCTTGACTTCTTTCGGGCTGATGAAACTAGTTTCAATGCCTTGCAGGCGATTTGCGTGTTCCGTGCGCTTGTAGCCGCGAATTTCATGTTCGGTCTGGGCCAGCATCATTACACCGCGCGGGCTGAACATGACGTTGTAATTCAAATCTTGGCTTAGGGTCTCGTAAAGCGAACGGGCCTTTTCATAGATTGCGGCACTTTCATCCTGCAGGTAATTGCTGCGAATAATCGTGGTGTTGCGCCCTGTATTACCGCCACCCAGCCAACCTTTTTCGATTATTGCCACATTTGTGATGCCGTGGTTCTTGCCCAGGTAGTAAGCAGTCGCCAAGCCATGCCCACCCGCACCGACAATCACAACGTCGTATTCTTTTTTCAGTTCGGGTGCGCGCCACGCCCTTTCCCAGCCGGTATGATACCGGGCAGCCTCACGTGCGATGGCAAATGCGGAATATTTTCTCATGGGTGCGATTCCCCCCGGGTTTTGCGTGGTTAATTGCTTCTGCGTCATTGCCTACAATCAAAGGATACACAGAGCGGCATTACTACTGGGTTTAGCGACATTCTTTCGCCCCGCCAAGCCTCGCAGCAATGTGTTGGGCCTGTGGCGATCAGGGGGCTTTCGGCTGAGGTGTGTTTTGGATACAACGCCAACTGAAACCCCAATTGCAAGACATCTCAAGGAAACGCGCAATGATTTTCTGGCTGATCGCAAGCGCACTTACGCTTTTGGTAGCTGTGATATTGATCCGGCCCATGTTGTTGGGTGACAATGCGCCTAGGCAAAGCGATGAAAATCTGGATTTGCAGGTCTACCGGGACCAATTAGCCGAAGTCGACAGCGACCTTGCCAAGCATGTATTAAGCGAAGACGAAGCCGCGCGCACCCGGCTGGAAGTGTCTCGGCGCATTCTTGATGCTGACGCAGCGCAAAGCGAGACAAAAGCGAACTCTCCGGCCAGTAAACCCACCAATATGGCCGCAGCCCTTTTGACCGGATTGGTGTTATTGGCGGGAACAGGGACTGTTTATTGGCAAATCGGTGCAAAGGGTGCGCCCGACCTGCCGCGTGCCAAACGTGTGGCACAAATAGCAAAAGCGCAGGCGGTTAGGCCGCCACAAACCGAAGCGGAAGCCAATGTCGGCGCCTTCAGCGAGATCGAAGATCAGGCCGAGCAGGCCTATAAAAATCAAGTGGCTGATCTGCGCCGAGCCGTTGCGGGCCGACCTAATGATTTAACTGGCCATGAATTGCTGGCCAATCACGAAGCGCGTTTAGGCCGGTTTGCCGCCGCTCGTATCGCAAAGGGCAAAGCGATTGCGCTTAAAGGCGGTGAGAACACCGCGCGAGATTACACCGATTGGGCGGAATTGATGATTATCGCGGCCGGCGGATACGTATCACCTTTGGCCGAGCAGGCTTTGGGGCAAGCGATCAGGCTTGATCCGCGTAACTCTCGGGCGCGATATTATTCGGGCCTAGATTTAGCACAAAATGGTCGCCCTGATCTGGCCTTGAAGCTCTGGTCGGACCTGTTGCGTGAAGGGCCGCAAGATGCCCCTTGGATCGGGCCGATCCGCGCACAAATGAACGATGTGGCCCGCATAGCGGGTGAGGCCACGCCGGATTTGCCGCAGCTTGCTGGGCCAGACGCCGGGCAAATTGAGGACGCGCAAAACCTAACCGCAGATGAGCGGCACCAGATGATCCGCGGCATGGTCGAAAGGCTTTCGGAGAGACTGGCCAACGAGGGCGGGAGCGCATCGGAATGGGCCAGACTGATCCGGGCCTATGGCGTGTTGGGGGAAACCGATCGCGCCACAGCAATTTGGGCAGAAGCGCAGATGGTTTTTGCTGCTGACCCCAATGCAATTGCGGACTTGTTAAGTGCCGCCCAAGCTGCCGGACTCGCTAAATGAGCCAACTATTTGAAGATATGCTCGATTTCGCGAAAGTTTTACCCCCGCACCGTCCTTTGCTTGGCCTTGATCTTGGCACAAAAACCATCGGTGTGGCCTTGTCTGATTTAATGTTGACTGTTGCCACGCCTGTTGAGACGATCAAACGCAAGAAATTTGGTTTGGACGCTGCCGCCCTTTTGAAGATTTCTGGCGGACGCGATGTTGGCGGTCTTATCCTTGGTTTGCCGATGAATATGGACGGCAGTGAAGGCCCGCGAGCCCAAGCCACCCGCGCTTTTGCGCGAAACCTTTCGCGGTTGACTGACTTACCGATTGGGTTTTGGGACGAACGTCTTTCGACTGTTGCAGCCGAACGCGCGCTATTAGAGGCGGATACGTCACGAAAACGTCGCGCCGAGGTGATAGATCACGTTGCCGCAGGCTATATTCTGCAAGGCGCATTGGACCGCTTGGCACATATTCGAAAGCAGCAAAATGAGTGATGAAATCTGGCAGCGTCGCGAAATTGACAGCCCCTGTGTCAAGATTTGTGTCATCCACGAAGGGTCTGGGATTTGCATTGGCTGCAACCGCACCCGATTTGAAATCGCAGGTTGGTCGCGTATGACACCGCAGGAACGGACCGAGATTATGCAAGCCTTGCCCGAACGCAGTAAGATGCTTCGCGGCAAACGCAAAGGCCGGGCAGCACGGCAAGCACCGCCCAAAATTTAGAAAACTCAACGCTGCGATGCGGGGTGACACCGCGTGGCTGCCAAATTACACTGCGACAATGTCGGGCTTTGTGGAGGGGACGTGATGCGGGCAATTCTGGTATTCGTTGTTCTGGGCCTATTGTATTTGTTGGTCAAAAACAGTGGCGATCTTGAGGCTGGCGAAAAAGGCATAAACCCTGTGTTGTTAGGCTATGGCGCCTTGTTTGCAGCAGGAATTGTCACCAGCGAATTGTTGCGCCCGGTTTTGTCGTTAATGGGCGCAACTTCGCGGTTTGTGGTGGTGGCAATTATTGCGGGACTGGTTTGGTTTGGTTTTCAGCAAGCCCGAAATTCCGGTATATTGCCGTTGGCGTTGACTGACCCAGGTCGTGTCGCCACGACAAATGAACCTGTGCGCCAAACATGGTTACCTTTGGCATGGGACGGTGTTTATCGTGCCGTCGCACAGGTAAATAATATGAGCCTTGGCGTCCTGATCGACACCGGCGCTGCGCTGGTAATTCTACAATACGAAGAGGCCGAGCGGTTGGGGCTTCATCCTGAGCGTTTTAAGTTTGACCAGCGGATTACTGTGGCAGATCGCAAAATTATCGGTGCGAAATTTGTGCTTGGCTCGGTTCGGATTGATGATGTCGAAATGTTTAACGTTGTAGCAGCTGTGGCCGAGCCTGGGGCATTGGAAACAAGTGTAATTGGTCTTTCTTTTTTGACGCGGTTGTCGACCGCTGCAATTATTGATGATCAGTTTTATATGCGGCAATAGTGGTGGATGGGAACACGGTTCTGAGCAACCTGGTGTGAATTTAGGCGAAATTCACATATGATTTCGCGAGGCGCAGTCTAGTAATGCGAACATCATTGATGTTTTTGGCGCCCTAATTAAAATCAGAACGCTAGTCCGCTAGTCCGCTAGAGGAGGCGCGCCAATTCCCAATAGATATGCCAACAAGCTTTACAATTTTTGATAAGCTTTCCGAATTCAACTCAGGCAAATTCGAACGCGCCTAAAGCCAATCAGTCCGGGGAATTTCTGGCCGAAAATACAAAACTGCCCGGCCCTCATCTTGCGCACCCGCTCCTTTTTGCCATCCAGACACGCCGTGCAGGGCCATGCGATGCAGCAAATATGCCTCACCTGGTTCGGCGTGAACAATCCGCCTTTTGCACGTCTCAAATACCTGTCGTCGCGCCTGATGATAGGGGATAGTCAGGTCTACATCCGACCATAAGTCCGTAGGCAACCCAGACAGGTTTTCCCGAAACATCGCCTGCATTATTTTCTGTGAACCTTCCCACACAACTAACGGTGCGGCCTTTTCACCCGCTTTGGTTATCGGATAAGCCAATAAAAAACCCTGAAACTCCAATTGCTTGCGGTTCTTTTCGGGCCCAACCGGATGCAACCCATCCACATGGGCGCCATCTCGATCCACACGATATGCAAATCCAGCCTCGTTTTCGCCAGCGCGAGGCTTCGGAAAACCCGGATAACAAATCGAAACTTGACCCCGATCTAACGCACCCGCACCAAATCCCAATTCAGTTCGGGCGAACCGGATCGCTTCACCGGGCAGCGCACCGGATCCTGCGATAGAACCAAATTCGTCGTTTGCCAAAGCATTCACGCCGACAAACCAAGTATCGCCACAAGTCAGCCATTCCGCAAACGCCGGATCATAGCGCGTGGCCATTGCTGCGGGCTCTGCAATTTTTAGCCATTTCAATACTTCCGCATCCCGGTCAAATCGAACCCATCCCGTTTCGTGAAACTGGCCCAATCGATCCAATCTAGGCAACTTCAGTATCATTCATTTCTTCGACAGACTGAACCGCACGCAGCGCTTCAAGCACGACTTCTGGACCAGCACCCGCAATATGCGCCTTGTTAGACAGAACTCGGCGCCAATGCCGCGCCCCGGGTCGACCTGCAAACAGGCCTAGCATATGGCGGCTGATTTGGTTCAATCGCCCGCCAGCACGAAGGTGGTTTTCGATATAGGGCAGCATTTGGTGCACAACTGCTGGCATCGAAATCGAATAATCCGTCCCGAAAACCCGATTGTCAGCCTGTGCGAGAACTGAAAATGGGTGGTGGTAGGCCGCGCGTCCGACCATAACACCGTCAAGTCCATCGGCCAAAAATGCCTGTGCCTGATCCAATGTTTCGATCCCGCCATTGATAGCGATTTCAAGTGCTGGAAACGATTTTTTCATTTCTTTAACAAGGCCATAGTTAAGTGGCGGCACGTCGCGGTTTTGTTTCGGGCTTAGACCTTGCAGCCATGCTTTGCGCGCGTGGATTGCAAAGCTTTCTACACCTGCGTCGCTGACAGTTTCCAGGAACTCAGGCAATACCTGTGCGGGCTCTTGCTCATCAACGCCAATACGGCATTTCACAGTTATTTCGGCGCCAATACTCGCCGCAATCATTTCTGAAACGCATTCGGCAACCAAATTTGGCTGCTGCATTAAGACTGCGCCAAAAGTACCGGACTGAACCCGATCAGACGGGCAACCAACGTTCAAATTGACCTCGTCATAACCGTGATCACAAGCAATGCGAACTGCCGCTGCCAGATCGGCAGGGTCTGACCCACCGACTTGCAGCGCGATCGGATGTTCAAAAGCATCAAATCCAAGAAGTCGATCACGATCCCCGTGAATGATCGCTTTGGCCGTTATCATTTCAGTGTAAAGCAAAGTTTGGCGCGACAAAAGGCGGTGTAGAAACCGGCAATGACGGTCTGTCCAGTCCATCATCGGTGCGACGGACAGACGCCGATTGATCCGGGATATGTTGGGTTGGTGGTCCATTTGCGGCCCTCTTACGTGATCCGCGGTTTCAGGAACAGGGGCTATGCGCATCGAATACCGAACTACGTCGCTTTGATTGCGCGCTAAATAAATTTCCGCCTGTGCAAAGCCAACCGGAAATTACGCCTTATGCGCCGCCAACATAGCTGCTTTATGTTTGGCAATTCCCTCAAAAACCGGCGCGAACCGATCATTCAACAACCCTTCGCCTGTTGCCAGTTGATAAAGCGTGTGCAACGGATTGGTGTTGCATTCGACAATCACCGGTCCGTTTTTTGATAAACCAATATCCCAGCCAAGTAATC
>JBLHMX010000077.1:0-11958 GCA_047622625.1 Paracoccaceae bacterium
GCTGAAGCCGCTGCCGCAGAAGCAGCAGCAGCTGCTGAAGCTGCAGAAGCAGCTGCCGCTGAAGAAGTTACCGAATAATCCGGCAAAACGTTGGGTTGGATTTGAAAAGATTCAAAACGCTGGATAGACCAGCCCGACTTTGTACGTATATTTAGTTTCCGCCGCCGATTTATTTGGCGGCGGAACCATTTACGGTCACGTCATTTTTGGTTCTAGACCTGCAGAAGAACCTAGGTCATATCCGGCGGAGTCGCCTCGGCTGTAAGTTCTGCCACAACTTCATCAAGTGACAGCACCTTTGAGCCTTTGTCGCCTAACCGCCGCATGGACACGCTACGCTCTTCAACTTCGCGCATGCCCACAGCCAGAATAACCGGCACTTTGCCAACGGAATGTTCGCGGACCTTATAATTGATCTTTTCGTTGCGAATATCCGCTTCGGCCCGCAGGCCTTTGGCGCGAAGGGCGGCAACAATTTCGGTCACGAAATCATCGGCATCTGACACAATTGAGGCCACTACGATTTGGCGCGGTGCCAGCCACAGCGGGAAACGACCGGCATAGTTTTCAATCAGTACACCCAAGAACCGTTCAAACGATCCAAGCGTGGCGCGGTGCAACATAACCGGGCGGTGCTTGGAGCCGTCTTCGCCAACATATTCGGCACCAAGGCGTTCGGGCAGCACGAAATCAGCCTGAAACGTGCCAAGTTGCCATTCGCGGCCAATGGCGTCGGTCAGTTTGAAATCAAGCTTAGGGCCATAAAACGCACCTTCGCCGGGATCAACTTCGTAGGGCAAGCCAAGGGCCTTAATCGCGTTTTCCAGCGCTTCTTCGGCCACATCCCAAACGGCATCGGACCCTGCACGAACTTCAGGGCGGGTGGAAAACTTGATCTCGAAATGTTCAAACCCAAGGTCTTTATAAACCCGCGTCAGTAACTCGATGAACTTTTTGGTTTCCGCCGCAATCTGCGCTTCGGTACAAAAGATATGCGCGTCATCCTGGGTGAACCCACGCACCCGCATCAATCCATGCATCGAACCCGAGCTTTCATACCGGTGGCACGAGCCAAATTCGGCCAATCGCAACGGCAGGTCACGGTAAGACTTCATGCCCTGATTATAGACCTGCACGTGACACGGGCAATTCATCGGCTTTAGTGCGTTGGTGCGCTTGTCATTGGCATGTTCTTCATCGATTTCGGTGATGAACATGTTTTCGCGGTATTTTTCCCAATGACCGGAAGCTTCCCAAAGCTTGCGGTCAACAACTGAGGGTGTGTTAATTTCCTGATACCCATCCGCGATTTGGCGACGGCGCATGTAATCTTGCAAAATGCGGTATAATATCCAGCCGTTGGGATGCCAGAACACCATACCGGGGGCTTCTTCCTGAATATGGAACAAGTCCATTTCACGGCCCAATTTGCGATGATCGCGTTTTTCGGCCTCTTCCAGCATGTGAAGGTGGGCCTTCAGATCCAGTTTGTTCTGAAACGCCACGCCGTAAATCCGTTGCAGCATCTTATTCTTGCTGTCGCCGCGCCAATAAGCGCCAGCAACTGAACGTAACTTGAATGCATCAGCAGGCACTTGGCCTGTATGTACCAAATGGGGCCCACGGCACAAATCCTGCCAATCGCCGTGCCAATACATGCGCAAATCTTCGCCTTCGGTGATCATGCCGACCAGTTCAACTTTGAACGGTTCTTCATTGTTCTCAAAATACTCAATCGCGCGTTCGCGGCTCCACAATTCAGTGGTGACAGGTTCGCGCTTGTTGATGATCTCGCGCATTTTCTTTTCAATGGTGCCAAGGTCTTCAGGCGTGAACGAGGCGGCACGATCAAAGTCGTAGTAAAAACCGTGATCGATCACAGGGCCAATAGTGACTTTGACATCTGGCCATAACTCCTGCACAGCGCGCGCCATGATATGGGCCGCATCGTGGCGGATCAGTTCCAGCGCTTGTTTGCCATCCTTCATGGTGTGGATGGCAAAATCGCTGCTTTCAGTGATTGTTTGGCTAAGATCGCTGTGCTTGCCGTTAATGGAACAAGATATGGCGGCTTTGCCCAGCGATTTAGAAATGTCTTGCGCCACTTCCATACCAGTCACGCCACTGGCGTAGCTGCGTTGATTGCCATCGGGAAGGGTAAGGGAAATATCGGCCATCTTGGGCGAACTCCATCAGTTTGGCGCCTACGAAACGCCCGGTTGCGGTTATGTGTGGTTTTTGTGCCCAGCGGCGTGATTTGTCAACAGGTGTCACAACACGCTTGTACCTGCCGTAGTTATTCATGAAAAGAAGTGCAGCAGGTGGGAGTGCGTCTATTGCCAGAATATTTTGAAAGCGAACAGGGCCGAAAAATAGCCTTTCATAAAACCGAAGGGCAGGGGCCGGGCGTGGTGTTTCTGGGCGGTTTCAAATCCGACATGGCCGGCACAAAGGCAATGTTTCTTCAAGATTGGGCGGCGCGCACGGATCGCGCCTTTTTGCGGTTTGACTATTCCGGCCACGGCCAGTCATCGGGATTGTTTGAAGAGGGTTGCATCGGCGAGTGGACCGGGGATGCCCAAGCCATAATTTCTGCGTATACAGATGGGCCGCAAATTTTAGTCGGCTCGTCAATGGGCGGATGGATTGCCCTGCTTGTAGCCCGCGCCGTTCCTGAAAAAGTCGCGGGACTGGTCGGCATTGCCGCCGCCCCTGACTTTACTGAAGACAGCATGTGGGCCTGGTTTTCCGATGGCCAAAAAGCGGCACTGGCGCGGGACGGGCGCATAGAATTACCGTCAGACTATTCTGACGATCCTTACATTATCACGGAACGCTTGATTGCCGAAGGTCGCGACCAACTTGTGTTGCGTGAGCAATTGAATTTGCCTTTCCCAACGCGCTTCTTGCAAGGGACAGCAGATGAGGACGTCGACGTTTCCGTGGCCATGCGCTTGCTTGATCGCGCGTCTGGCCCAGATATAAGGCTAACCCTGGTCAAAGACGCGGATCACCGGTTTTCCGCGCCAAGTGAACTGCGCCTCATCCAAATGGCAATCCATTCAGTTACCATGGGACATGCGGCGATTTCTGATCCCGCAAAGACGCCAAATTGAGGCCGCTAGACATCTTGATGGCGATTTCTGTGCCGGTGATCTGGGGCATGGGGTTCACATTGGCCAAAGTCGCGTTTGTTCACGCCGACTTCCCACCGATCTTGCTGATGGCGTTTCGCTTCTCTTTGACGGCTTTGCTAATGGTATGGTTCGTCAAGCCACCTTGGGGGCAAATGTGGCCGATTTTCTGGATTGCCGTTGTTAGTGCAACGATCCAATATTCCCTGACATTCACCGGAATGACCGGAATTGATGCCTCCACTGCGATCATTATCGTTCAGCTAGAGTTTCCGTTTATGGCAATAATGGCCGCGATTTTCCTGAAAGATCGGATGAGCACCGGGCAAGTTATGGGCGTTATAGTTGCGATATTCGGAATCATTTTGATCGCCGGGCAACCCGATTTAAAAGGCGGTCTTAGCTACATCATTATGTTGATCAGCGGCGCGTTTGCCTGGGCGGTTGGTCAGATTATGATCAAGAAACTGAAAACACCTGTTGGCGGGTTCAGCTTGATCGCCTGGGTCGCTTTATTTGCGGCACCCCAGTTGTTTTTGATGTCTTGGATAATCGAAGACGGTCAAATGGAAGTCATCCGCACGACAAGCTGGATCGGCTGGGGCGTCGTGGTTTATTTGGCGTTGCTGATGACAGTTGTTGGCTATTCTATTTGGTACCACATATTGGGAAAATACCCGGTCAGCCAAATCGGTCCATTTCTGTTGTTGTTGCCAGTATCATCAATCGCAGGCAGCATGGTTTTGCTAGGGGAAACCCTGTCTAATCGGGAAATGATCGGCGCGGTCATTGTGATTTTTGGCGTCTGGACCGTGACAAAGCCACGCGCACCTAAGACCGATTAAAGCAATATCCCGATCACGATCATCATCAAACCAATGGCTGAAAATCCCATGGCGGCCATGTTCAATGCCACAACCTTTTGCAGGCGCGCTTTCATGTCGACCTCGTCAAGTTCGGCGCGTTTGGCGCTGACAGCTAACCAGATACAATAGCCAAGGCCAATAAGGCCAAGTAGTGCGACAACGGCACCAATGGGAACTAGAATTTCCATAATTCAAGCCTTTCTTTTGCCCCGCCCTAAAGAAATCCCGGTAAGGGTGCAAGCCGGGTCTTGATGGGCGCGAGCTTGGCGCGTAGGGGTAACATCTTGCCAGCAAAGGACGCAACAATGGACGACAGTCAAAGTGACAACACCTATCGGGTTACAACTTCAGAGCTGAAAGCGTTTGTTGAACGCTATGAGCGGTTGGAAGCCGAAAAGAAGGATATCTCCGAACATCAAAAAGAAGTGATGGCCGAGGCGAAATCGCGCGGTTATGACACCAAGGTTCTGCGCAAAGTGATCAGCCTGCGAAAGCGCGATCCGCAGGATATTTCCGAAGAAGAAGCGGTGCTTGAACTTTACAAAGAAGCGCTGGGAATGTGATTTCAATGGGGTTTGATCTGGAAATAATCCGGGCACAAACCCCGGGTCTGGCGCATGTGAACCACCTGTTGGCCGCGGGGTCAGCGTTGATGCCCCAGCTGGTCATCGATGCGGTCATTAAGCACACGGAACTGGAAGGCCGCATTGGCGGGTATGAAGCCGTTGATCAGTGAGGCGAACAGTTCGACGGTGTGTACAAAGACGTGGCCAGCCTTGTCGGGGCGCAAAGTCAAGAAATCGCCCTGTTGCAAAGCGCAACCGCTGCGTGGGGCCAGATTTTTTACGCCCTGCCTTTTAAGCTGGGCGATAGGGTTCTGACCTGTGAAGCAGAATATGCTTCAAATTACGTCGCCTTTCTGCACCGCGCCAAACGCGACGGCATTGTCATTGATATCGTGCCAAGTGACCCAAGCGGCGCCTTAGATCTGGTTGCGATGGAAGCTATGATAACTGATCGCACACGCCTGATCGCCATCACGTGGGTGCCGACAAATGGTGGCTTGGTTAATCCCGCCGAGGGCGTTGGTGATATCGCTAAACGCCATAATATTCCTTATCTGCTTGATGCGTGTCAGGCCGTTGGGCAGATGCCGGTTGACGTCGGTGAAATCGGGTGTGATTTTCTGTCGGCAACGGGGCGAAAATTCCTGCGCGGGCCGCGCGGCACCGGATTTTTGTTTATCCGTGAGCCGTGGATTGACCGATTGCACCCCCCGATGGTTGATCTGATGTCCGCACCTTGGACATCGCGCGACGCCTATAGCTTGCGAATAGATGCGCGTCGTTTTGAGGAATTTGAAAGTTCCTATGCCACGCGAGCCGGGTTGGGCGCGGCGGCAAAATATGCCCAAGATGTCGGGCTTGAAAACATCCAAACCCATTCTTGGGCGTTGGCTGCACAACTGCGCGACGGGATCAGCGCCTTAAAGGGTGCCGAAGTTCAGGACGCCGGAACGCGCCATTGCGCAATTGTCAGTTTCACAATTAAGGGCGTTGATCCAACGCAAGCTGCTGCCACTTTGCGGCAACAAAATATCATTATCGGCACTTCAGCCGCCAGCAGTACCCGCATCGACGCTGAAAACCGCAAATTGCCAACTATGCTGCGTGCAGCCCCACATTATTACAATTCCGATGATGATATTATCCAGTTGGTAACGGCGCTGGAACGCTTGATTGATTAAGCCAAGTCAGGCGATTTTTTGCTTGCTCTTGCAGATCAGCAACCCTAGTAACACAGCGTTGGCCCGATGGGCGAACATGGGGCCATAGCTCAGATGGGAGAGCGCTTGCATGGCATGCAAGAGGTCGGGGGTTCGATTCCCCCTGGCTCCACCAAGTTCCCTATTATCCTTCATGCGCACAAAAAGATGTTGAGCAGTTGCCCATTGCTCTTCGGCGATTTTGTCATCGTTTTGAGAGTTATGCGAACTGATATGAAAGCCTTTGGTTTGGCAATGGAGCGGCATCAAAATCTAAGCTCGAAACATTGGACCGTCCCTAAGCAAGCTTGGAGTAAGGCTCGCGCTACGCTCATCGCAAAAATATACAGCGTGAAACGACAAAAATATTTCGACGGGTCGCATTTCTAGGTGGATTTATTTCCATTAAGGGGTTTGGATGCCCGTCATGTGGTTTCCAAACAAACGGTGTGCTGGAACATGACGAAAATTGAAGATTACGCGTTCCCGGCGGGGCTTCAACTGTTGCAGCGCTGGCAGGCTGGCGACACGCAAGCCAAAGAGGAAGTCGCGAAGTTCATAGATGCCGCAATTGCGGGCGATTTTGATGATAATTTCAAAGTGAGTGCGCCGGCAGACAAAGTGCATTCAACCGCTTCTGTCCATATGTTGGGATTGGCGGTTCTGCATGATATTCATGGAATTGAAAGTCATGCGTATTACCATGAAGATCCTTATCGGTATGTGCGCACGAATTTTGCCATTAGCCGCTTATTAGGCATTAACAAGTTGTATACGACTTGGGCGCTATATGCCTGGACTTGCGAACCTCTGGGTCAAACCATGATGTACCCAGACAAGTTTCCTCCGGGCGCTGACCCTGACTCGATTTTAATTACCAAGGACAATTGGCACGAACTTAAGACACCTGATTTCACCACAGGCGTGCCTGTAGCCATCGACAATATTATGCGCATCACGCAGGAACTTACAGGCGCGGCGCCAACGCTGCAGATTTCAGCACCCTACAGCCTTGCAGCCGATATCTACGGCCAAGAGCCGTTGCTGGCTGATGTTGTCAATGATGCAGAAACAGTTAACGCGTTGTTGGATCATCTTGGTGACACGGTGTTGGCGCCCTGGATGGAGCATCATTTCAAGCTGTTCCCGGACGGGTGGGTTGAGTTGTCGGATGCGTCCGGTTCGCCATTTTTTATCGGACCAGACAACTGCCAAGATATGTCGATCCGGTCAATCCGACATATGCTGCAAAACAAACCTTATGCCCACCGTGTTTTTGACAACAATTATCGCGGTGACTTTGTGGCCGAAGTTAAGAAAAAAGTGCGCGCCTCGCGTCGACGTGGAGCAATTACAACTACCGACGCGCCATCTGACAAAGGAAATCTTCTAAAGTTGACAGAAGCAAAGGTTAGCGTGAACCCGCTTTTCATCATGCGTTTGGAATCTGACAAGGTGGATATCGCGTTTTATGAAGAACAGGCTATTCAGCGCAACATGCCCCTTACCGTTGGCGTTGGCTCACCCGAAATCGACCGCAACAGTATCGAAGATCTGGACGCAACCAAGGCTGAAGTGAAGAATTCAGCCCGCGCTAATGTGGCCGCGATAAAGCGGGTGTGCGAGATTGTTGATCTACCTGCCGACAATCACACGGGCCAGTCTTGGCCAAGTCATATTTATTTCGAAGACATCAACAGCCAGTCACAATTTGAGCTGGTCGAGATCATTTTGAACGAAGTTTATGAAAGCCCACCAATCGAACGGCGGTCGTAATATGTGTTGGGGTAGAGCACCCAACCATCGTTACTCAACATAAAGCAGGGCGATAGCGGTCGTATAACTGGTACTGCGCTGCCAAAGGTCGGCGCGCAGACCAGATTACTCCGGCATCTTCCCAATTGCATTAGCTGCCGCTGTCACGACAGTTTCGCGCAAGTCGCTGGTTGTTCACGCCATCTTAGACACTGTTTCAATATTGGCATCAATAAGGCCAATATTCTTGAATTAATCACAGTTTGGATAAATTTCTGCCGAAATTGATTCGTAAGGTGTTTCTATTGAGCTGATCAATTCAGGGGATGACCACGATGTACGATCAAAGAGTTTTCGATCTTAAGATTAAAAGTGGTCACTGTTGCATTGGTGGCGTTCATTACCCGAGGTTCGGTGGGGACCTCGGGGCTGATCGCCATTGGGAAGTCAGTGATGTGAAGCGGCTATTGTTTGGATCTTTTGATGACGAACCGTCGCAAGACGTGATCCCGGTGGCGCAACTGGGCTGGGCGTATAAGCCGGAACCATTGCGGTTGGTTCTTTAAGCTGGAAATCAGCCTACCAACAGACACTATTGTCTAACTATTCCAACGCGTAATTGCGGACGTGATCACAAAATCCTTTGTTCCAGAATTTCGACCGTCGATCAAAATGGTCGTCGTGTTCCTTTTGCCGTAAACCTTGGCCTGTGAATATTCGGTTCCAGTCAGTAAAATAATCCCTCTGTAGACATCTGAAAATATCCGTTACGGTCAATGCTCTATTTACGTGGCAGCAACGGAGCGCACATGTCCGGAAATTTTGATCAAGAACTTGAAGACCGACTGGTTCGTTACGCCGCAATCGACAGCCAAAGTGATGAAAACTCGGAAACGTCTCCTAGTACCGAAATCCAGTTTGATATGCTGCGCCTACTTGAGCAAGAATTGACCGAAATCGGTGCTCAGGATGTTGAAATGACAGAATACGGCGTTGTGCTTGCAACCATTCCAGGCACTGTTGCGGCCCCAACCATCGGCTTTCTTGCACATGTGGATACGGCCCCCCAGTTCAACGCAACAGGGGTTAAGCCGCGCGTGATCCGGGGGTATAATGGCGGCGAAATTACCTATCCAGATGCGCCAGATCTGGTTTTATCGCCAGAAGAATACCCGTACCTAGCGGAAAAAGTTGGCCAAGACATTGTCACGGCCTCGGGTACAACGCTGTTGGGGGCGGATGACAAAGCCGGGGTTGCGATCATCATGACAGCCGCGCGTCACATGTTGGCCAATCCAGATTATCCCCACGGGCCGATCCGCATCGCCTTCACCCCGGACGAGGAAATTGGCCGTGGCGTCGGGCCAAAGCTGCCGAAAGATTTCGCCGCCGAATTTGCCTATACCTTTGACGGACAAGCCGTAGGCGAGATCGAATATGAAAGCTTTTCGGCGGATGGCGCGCTTGTCACCATCAAGGGCGTTTCCATTCATCCGGGTCTTGCAACTGGCAAAATGGTCAGCGCCATTCAACTGGCTTCTAAAGTCATCGCGGCCCTGCCGCAGGCAACAATGACACCTGACACAACCGCCGGTCGAGACGGTTTCATCCACGCGACAGATATGTCTGGCGATGCGGCTGAAATGAAGATCAAATTCATTTTACGGGATTTCGAACTTAAGGGTCTTGCAGAAAAAGGCCAATTGCTTGAACAGATTTGTGCCGCAATACAGGCGTCTGAACCGCGATGCGAAATCGCCTGTACGATCAAATCCCAGTACAGCAACATGCGCTATTGGCTGGAAACCGACATGGCCCCAGTTGATCTTGCCCGGGCCGCTGCGCGTGAATTGGGCATAGAACCGATTTCGGTTCCAATCCGTGGTGGCACCGACGGGTCGCGATTAACGGAAATGGGCGTGCCGACGCCGAATTTGTTTACCGGCATGCAGAATATTCATGGACCGCTTGAATGGATATCCGTGCAGGACATGGCAAAAGCCACTGATCTTTGTTTGGCAATTTCACGACTTGCAGCCGAAACGGCCAAATAAACTTGAGGAGTTCCAGGAGCGCAGGTTAGCGTCACCCGGCCTTTTTCTTCAGTCGAAAGGCATGCAGCAGGGGTTCGGTATAGCCAGATGGCTGGGTGCGGCCCTGGAAAACCAACTCACTTGCCGCTTGAAAAGCAAGCGAAGTTTCGTTGCCAACCATGCGTTGATAATTGGGATCGTCGGCGTTTTGTTCATCAACCACGCGCGCCATTTTGTGTAGCGCGGCCAAGACTTGATCTTGACTAACCACGCCGTGGTGCAACCAGTTGGCGATATGTTGGGCGCTGATCCGGCAGGTGGCGCGATCTTCCATTAGGCCGACGTTATTAATATCGGGCACAGTCGAACACCCAACGCCTTGATCAACCCAGCGCACCACATACCCAAGAATACCTTGCGCGTTGTTTTCTACCTCGCGGTAGATATCCGCCTCGGACCACGCGCTGTAGGTTGCCAACGGAATGTCCAAGATGCTTTCAACAAAGGCACGTTTGCCGCCCGCGCGAATTGCATTTTGGCGCGCAAAAACATCGATTTCGTGATAATGCAGCGCGTGTAACGTGGCCGCTGTCGGGCTGGGAACCCAGGCGCAATTAGCACCCGCCATTGGGTGGCCGATCTTTTCTTTTAACATTGTGGCCATTTCATCGGGGATGGCCCACATGCCTTTGCCGATTTGTGCGCGACCCTGCAGGCCGCATTCCAGCCCCACATCGACGTTCTGGTTTTCGTAGGCGGTGATCCAACCCTTGCGCTTGATAAAATCTTTTCGCGAAAAAGGACCTGCCTCCATCGAGGTGTGAATTTCGTCTCCTGTGCGATCCAGAAATCCGGTATTAATGAATGCCACACGGTGCTTGGCGGCGCGAATGCATTCTTTAAGGTTCACGGTTGTGCGGCGTTCTTCATCCATAATGCCCAGCTTGACGGTGTTTTTCGGCAGGCCAAGTACCTGTTCTACATGGTCAAAAATCTCGGTGGTAAAAGCCACTTCATCAGGACCGTGCAACTTAGGTTTGACGATATAAATTGACCCATGAACCGAATTGCCGCTGCTGCGTTTCAAGTCGTGGATTGCGATGGTGGTGGTGCACATGGCATCCAGAAAACCTTCAGGTATTTCAAGGCCGTCACGATCCAATATCGCGGGGTTCATCATCAAATGACCGACATTGCGGGCCCACATTAGGGCGCGGCCTTTCAGGTTGAACGATGTGCCATCGACGCGCGTGTATGTGCGATCTGGCGACAGGCGACGGGTGATAGACTTGCCATCTTTTTGCAGCTTGGTTGTCAGATCACCCTTCATCAAGCCAAGCCAGTTCGAATAGCCCTGCACCTTATCTTGTGCATCCACTGCGGCCACGCTGTCTTCGAAATCCATGATGGCGGTCACCGCGCTTTCAAGAATGACGTCGGCCATTCCAGCCTGATCGTGCCGCCCAATTGGGTGATCGCGATTGAAATACAGCTCAACATGCAGACCGTGGTTCACCAGCAAAATGCCTTCGGGCGCTTGCGCATCGCCGCGAAAGCCCAGAAATTTTGATGGGTCTTCCATGCGCATGCCGTCAACAGATAGGCCGTCTGCATCAACAATGTACTTTTTTGCGTCACCGTGACTGCCGCCGACAAGTGGGAAATAATCGTCCAAAATCACGCGAACACGGGTCACAACGCGCGCACCACGACCTCGATCATAACTGCCTTTTTTAGGGCGGCTGCCAATAGCATCAGTGCCGTACAGAACGTCGTAAAGCGAGCCAAACCGCGCATTAGCAGCGTTGATGGCGTACCGCGCGTTCATCACAGGCACAACCAATTGAGGGCCAGGAACTTTGGCAATTTCAGGGTCTACATTTTCGGTCTCAATCTTAAAATCAGGGCCTTGTGGCACCAGATAACCAATGGTTTCCAGGAAATTCTTATAGGCTTTCGGATCATGTGCCTGACCCCGTCGCGCAATATGCCACTGGTCAATCTGCGTTTGCATTTTGGCCCGTTCCGCCAAAAGTGCGCGGTTCCTAGGGCCTTTTTCATGAACAAGGCGCGACAAGCCATCCCAGAACTGGTGGGGCGTAATATCGGTGCCCGGTAAAACATCGTTGTCGATGAAAACTGAAAATTTCGCGTCGACCTGTAGGCCGTTCTTGTTCAAACGTGTCATGGCATTCCATTGCATACATTAGACTGTCAGACATAGCGCAATTCCCAAAAAACTCAATGAACTATTACGGAAAATGGCCCGACTTTCAGACCGACGTTTGGAACAAGGTAATCATTCGGGCGCAAATTCGGACAACATCGCCAAGTATATGTGATACGTTTGGTTTTGCAGACTCAGCCAAGAATTCAGGCTAAATGTATGAAAATAGAAAGATTTT
>JBLHMX010000078.1:0-11883 GCA_047622625.1 Paracoccaceae bacterium
AAAGTCATCCAAGGCATCACATTCAAAGACGGGATAGAGATAATCGAAACCCAAAACAAAAACGCCGCCTGACAAACTCCGTCACCAACTTTTGCGGTTAACTCGATGAGCGTCGGCCTTGGCCATCTCATCCAAAAACGGCTGCGGCAGCGCAATTGGCTCATACGCTTTTTGTGTTTCGTGGTCCGCCGACAAAAGGGCGTCTTGCGCATGCTTTTCTATAGTTTGGGGCCCATCAAACACAGCGGCAAGTTCTTGGAATAGAATTTGTAGATCCATTAAGGCACCTCGTTGAATATACACATGAGGATTTGAGCAGCTTTACAATTACTGGTAAACCCAAATTGTCACCGACTGGCGTTTAATCTGGTTGGCGATAGGTCATCATTGCTTTGATGCCGGCCTAAAAAGCCATCGACGTCGCGCACAGACGGGCGTATTCCGGCAAAAAGCTCTACGTATTGTTGCACGCGCGCTAGCCTTTCTTCACTATTCTCTTGAATTTGCATCGAGATATAACCGATCTGCGTGTAAATGACGGTCATACCGCGCACATCGGCCTGTTCCAAAGAAAATGCGTGCCGCGTGAACATACCGGCTACAGCATCAATGCGCCGCCCATCTTCTTCGGTTAGTCGGCGCTGCAGATCTGCATCGACACGGGCCCAATTGCGAATGGCCAAATCAAGCCGGGCATCAAATAGTTTGGGATCAAGCCAACAATCCATAAGATTGAAAAGGGCTTCGCAGATATTGCCAGCATCAGCATTACAGCGATCAATTAAATTTCCTGTGTTCTTGCTTTCCCAACGCTGAACCATTGCGCTGTAAAGTTCAGTTATGTCTGCAAAAAACCAATAGAACCCAGTGCGTGTCAGGTTAAGGTTTTTGGCCAAAGACATCACTTTTACAGCATCAATTCCTTCGGAAATCAACAGCTCGTAAGCCGCATTGAGCCACAGTTCTTTTGATCCACGTTGGCGAGATGGCGTATTCATAGTGTACAACTAATAAGACTTGACACATATGTCAATTTTGGAGAACTCTATGACATGACATATGTGTCAAGAATGATGGAAAGACACGACGTGGACACCTGAAACACTGATTGCGAGATGGCGAAAATGACCAAAGATCCTTTGCTTCAGCCTTATCAATTGAAACATCTGACCCTGAAGAACCGGATCATGACGACCAGCCATGAACCGGCCTATCCCGAAGATGGCATGCCCAAGGAGCGCTATCGCGCCTACCATGAAGAACGCGCCAAAGCCGGTGTTGCCTTGACCATGACAGCGGGGTCTGCCGCGGTGTCAAAAGACAGCCCGCCCGTATTCAACAACATTTTGGCCTATAAAGACGAAGTCGTTCCGTGGATCCAAAACCTGACGGATGGGTGCCATGAACATGGATGCGCCGCGATGATCCAATTGACCCATCTTGGTCGACGGACCACTTGGAACAAAGGAAATTGGCTGCCGTCGGTGTCATCGTCCAAACACCGCGAGCCTTCGCATCGCGCTTTTCCCAAGTTGATCGAGGACTGGGACATCGATCGCATTATCAATGACTTTGCCGATGCTGCCGAAAGGATGAAAGCTGGCGGCATGGATGGGATCGAATTGCTGGTCAACGGCCATTTGCTTGATCAGTTTTGGTCGCCACTCACTAATGATCTGGTAGGCCCATATGGGGCCGATACGCTTGAAAACCGGATGCGGTTCCCGTTGGACGTTCTCGGGGCCATCCGCAAGCGTATCGGTGCCGAGTTTATTGTCGGGTTCCGTTTTACCGCTGATGAGGTCCAAAAAGGCGGCATCACTTTCGAAGACGGGCTTGAAATCGCCCAGAAACTGGCAGCAACGGGTCAACTTGATTTTCTCAATGTCAATCGCGGGCGCATCCACACTGACGCCGCAATGACTGATTTGATTCCGGTGCAAGGCATGGCAAGCGCCCCCCATTTGGACTTTGCGGGGCAGGTCAGAAAAATTACCGGCATGCCGACCTTTCATGCGTCCAGAATACCGGATGTCGCCACCGCGCGTCATGCAGTCGAAACCGGTCTGCTGGATATGGTGGGAATGACCCGCGCCCATATGGCGGATCCGCATATCGTGCGAAAGATCATAGAAGGCCACGAAGATGACATTCGCCCCTGTGTCGGTGCTACCTATTGTCTAGACCGCATCTATCAGGCGGGCGAGGCACTTTGCACGCATAATGCTGCAACGGGCCGTGAGTTGACGATGCCCCACACTATTTCTGCAGCCAAGAAGAAACGCAAAATTGTTATTGTCGGGGCTGGGCCAGCCGGCCTTGAAGCCGCCCGTGTTGCCGCCGATCGCGGGCACGATGTCACAGTGTTTGAAGCGCAACCTGATCCGGGTGGGCAAGTTCGCCTGACCGCATTAAGTCCGCGCCGCCGCGAGATGATTTCAATCATCGATTGGCGGATGTCTCAATGTGCGGCACGTGATGTGGTATTTCACTTTAACACTTGGGCTGAAGCAGACGACGTGACCAGTCTTAACCCGGACGTGGTGATCATCGCTACTGGTGGTGTGCCAAATATTCAGCTGTTTGAAACCGGTAAAGACGCACAGCATGTTGTCACTTCGTGGGATATAATCGCTGGCGACGTGAAACCGGCGCAGAACGTTCTGATCTATGACGAAAGCGGCGATCATCCGGCGCTGCAAGCAGCAGAAATCGCAGCGGTCGCTGGATCAAAAGTTGAAATCATGACCCCAGATCGCACGTTTTCGCCCGACATTATGGCCATGAACTTGGTGCCTTATATGCGATCGCTTCAGGACAAGGACGTGACCTTCACGGTTACGCGGCGATTGCTGGATGTTGCGCGCAATGGCAACAAATTGACGGCAACCATAGGCACGGATTACAGTGATCACATTGATCTAAACGAATACGATCAGGTTGTCGTGAATTACGGCACATTGCCTTTGGACGATCTTTATTTCGATTTGAAACCTACCAGCATTAATGGTGGCGCGGTCGACCACGAAGCGTTGATTGCAGGTAAACCCCAAACGATTAGGCGAAACAAAACTGGCACTTTCCAACTTTTCCGCATTGGCGATGCCGTTTCAGCCCGTAACACTCACGCCGCAATTTACGACGCGCTTCGCCTTGTGAAAGACTTTTAGCAAACTGCGTCAAATTGAGAAAATAAACGGTTACATTCAGGCCAAAACCCGGCCGAGATAAAATTGGAGACAAGTATATGGATCGCATCAAGGAAATTCACATATATCAATATGACTTGCCGGTTGTCGGGCCATCGTATCGTATGGCGCTTTCTCATTTGACCGAGTTGGATACCACGCTAGTGAAAATCGTATGCGAAAGTGGACTAACCGGTTTTGGTGAAGTGTGTCCCCTAGGAAATACCTATCAACCTGCACATCCAGAAGGCGCGCGCGCGGCCCTAAAAATGATGGCCCCGCACCTGATTGGGATGAACCCGTTGCAGACCCAAGTCATCTATTCCAAAATGGATCTCGCTCTTTCCGGCCATGAATATGCAAAGGCTGCAGTCGATATCGCGCTTTGGGATCTCAAGGGAAAAATATTCGGGGTAAGCTTGTCTGATTTACTGGGCGGCGCCGTGGTCGATTACGTTCCTAGCTACTATGCCATCAGCACAGATACACCGGAAAATGTGGCGAAAATGGTGAAAGACAAACAGGTGCAGGGCTATCCTCGATTACAACTAAAAGTTGGCGGTCGTGATATCGAAGAAGACATAGCGGTTGCCCACAAAGCCTTTGAGGTGCGTGAACCTGGCGTCAAGATCGTTCTTGATGCCAATCGAAGCCTATCGACCCGCGATGCGGTATTCCTTTCAAACGCCTGCCAAAAGTTGAATTTCACACTTGAACAACCGTGCAACACTTATGGTGAAATCAAATCTCTTAAAGGCAAACTGAACCATCCGGTTTTCGTTGATGAAAGCGCGACGGGCATCGATATGGTGTGCCGCAGTATTCATGACGATGTGGCCGATGGTTTTGGGATGAAAATCACCCGCGTTGGCGGCCTGTCAAATATGATCGCGATCCGAGACATTTGCCGCGAGTTTAGCCGACCAATGACTTGCGAAGACAGTTGGGGCGGCGATATTATTGCGGCTGCTTGCGTTCATATGGGGTCCACAATTGAGCCGAAACTTCTGGAAGGCGTTTGGCTTTTCGACAACTATATCGACGGGAACTACGACGAAGAAAACCCAATAACTGCAGGCCCTCAAATAAAGGTTCCTACCGGACCCGGGCTTGGTGTTTATCCCGATACATCCAAATGGACGCCTATTGCCGCCTTTGGGTAAAAGAGGTTGAGCCTGGTGTTTTGAACCAAAAATATCGAAAGCGCCACAAAATCGGCAAAATCTACGTCTAATCACCAAATCATCTTAGTACTGGAGAATGGTGTGGGCCTACAGAAAATCTTGACCTCGGTCGTTTTGGTAACCGGACTTGCCTTGGTTGGAGGAGCTGCCTTTATCGGATTGAAGCAGGCTCCTGCCGATGACGCAGCTGAACCTGACGCGGCAGTCGCGCAAATTGTCGAAACCGAATTGCTTGTCGATCCTGTTGAGGCCGAAGTTCCTGACCCTATCGACACGGCAAACGTCGAAGCTGTTTGGCGCAACTGGATGGCAGAAAACAACGTGACCCAAAGCAGCCTAGCGATTGGTCGCGACGGTATTATTTTGCACAGCACTGGTCAAAAACGCAGTCCGGAAACGGCGTATGCTATGGCCAGCCTTTCCAAGGCGGTTACAGGTATGTGCCTTAATCAATTGCTGATGCAGAGCCCCTATTCATGGGACAGCACACTGGCCGATCTTGCACCAGAATTTGCCAAGATGAATTTCACTCCGGCAATAAAAATGGCTGACCTGACCCCTGACACAGATTGCAACGCACACCAGCGGGTTGCCCGAAGAATTGAAATATGGAAACGTGTCGACCATATCAATAAACCTTAATAGCCAGCCAAGAATGGCCAAAGCAGCGTTGAAGGAACCTTCAAATTTCGGCACACGTGGCAGCTACGTGTATTCAAATGCCAATTACGCGATCTTGGGTTTTTTGATCGAAGCGATGTCGGGCAAACCTTACGGCGACTACTGTAGAGCAAATATAATGGTGCCTGCTGGCGCGACAGATGCGGGCGTAGTTGGGCGCATGGCAAGTACCGCAGGGTATGGTGGTTGGTCAGTATCGGTCGAAGATTACGCGCGATTTGCGATGCATTGGTTTGCACCCAAGCAACCTTGGATGACGGCACCGGAAGATTTTGCTTTTGATCGTTCCGCACAATACGGAATGGGCATTCAGGTCAATCCAACGTCGGGCGGCGCATTTGTTGGCCACACCGGCAAATGGACCCACACAGATCGACATAAACCAAACATTGGCTCTTTGTTTTTTGTGCGTGATGATGGAACGACTGTCGTCGCCAACTGGGATGGTTCGTTGGATCAAAGCCTTTACAAACAACTTCATCAAGCATTGCGCGAAGCACTTTGATCCGAAATCGAAAGAACCACCGGGCGCATGATAATGCCAGTTTTACGATGCCTTGGTTAAGAACCCCTCTCACAGAGGCGCGGTAAAGAAGCGAGCCGTTTGCGGCTTTCGCCGAAACCCCTGATGGATTGCTGTTTAAACTTGCTTGGCGCATCCTTTTGGGAGAATGCCGACCATATTGTTGCATTTTCCAAGACCCCGAAGGTTGAAACTCTTTTTGTACCTCCCTATGTTAGCGTTCGATTTCAACTAGCTACCACAAACCGAGGAGCTGCTTCTGTGACTGATGTAGGCACTAAAGAGACATTTTCGTTTCAAACTGAAGTTGGCCAATTACTGGATATCGTTGCCGGGTCTCTTTATTCAAGCAGAGAAATTTTCCTTAGGGAACTGGTGTCAAACGCCTCGGATGCTTGCGACAAACTTCGCTATGAAACGCTGACCAATCCGTCATTGGCAGCGAACGCTGTTCAGTTTTCAGTATCCCTTGAGATAGACAAAAAGGCGAAGACACTTTCAATTTCCGACAACGGTATTGGGATGAACCACGATGATTTGCTGGAAACTCTTGGCACAATCGCAAAGTCAGGCACTGGTGCTTTTCTTGAGTCTTTAAAGGGCGCCGAAAAGGGTGAATTGGGACTAATTGGCCAATTTGGCGTTGGTTTCTATTCAGCATTCATGGTTTCCGACAGCGTAGATGTTTTGACACGGAAAGCCGGTGAAGAAGAAAGCTGGCTCTGGTCATCGGATGGAAAAGGTCAGTTTACAATCGAGCCCGGCGACAGAACCGAATGCGGCACGACGGTTGTGTTACACCTGAAAAAAGACGCCAAGGAATTTCTTGAAGACGTCCGCGTTCGTCATATCGTAAAAACCTATTCTGACCATATTAGTTTTCCGGTGACGCTGGGCGGCGAAACACTTAACTCAGCGTCTGCCATTTGGACCCGCGCATCAAAGGATGTGACACAAGAGCAGCACACCGAGTTTTACCGGCATACATCGCATGCATACGATGAACCCTGGCTGGTCTTGCATAGCCGCGTCGAAGGCGTGGTCAGCCACACAAGCCTGCTTTACATTCCTACAACCGCACCGTTTGACATGTACGATCCTGAGCGCAAAAGCCATGTGAAGCTGTATGTTAACCGGGTATTTATCTCAGAGAACACACAGGGACTAATACCGACCTATCTGAGATTTCTTCGTGGCGTTGTCGATTCAGAAGATCTATCCCTTAATGTTTCTCGCGAGATGCTTCAGTCAGATCCAAATCTTACGAAAATTAAGACCTCTTTAAGCAAAAAAGTACTTGGGGCGCTGAAGAAAAAAGCTAGCAAAACGCCGCAAGAATACGCTGAGTTTTGGCAGAGTTTTGGGGCCGTCCTTAAGGAAGGTCTGATCGAAGACCCAAGTTTGCGGGAAAGACTGCTAGAGATATGTCGCTTTTCTTCGACCAACGATAGTGGACTGACCAGCTTGTCAGATTACGTTGAACGCTGCAAAGAAGGCCAGGATGCGGTTTATTACATGGTCGGTGAAGATGCGAAAAAAGTTGCGCATTCTCCTCACCTTGAAGGCTTTAAAGCTAAGGGCGTAGAAGTGCTGCTTTTGTCAGACCACGTCGATGAGTTTTGGCTTCAGCACATCACAGAATTTGACGGCAAGATGTTTAAATCGGTGACGCGCGGCGCAACTGATCTCGACAAATTTGATGGTGATCAAAAACCTGACCAAGACAAAGATGATGCAGAGTCGCCAGCGCTTAACGATCTAATTGCAGTGATTAAAATGGAACTTGGTGAGGCGGTTAAAGATGTACGTCCTTCTAAGCGCCTAACAGATAGTCCTGTTTGCCTTATTGCTGATGACGGGGATATGGATGTTAACTTAGAACGCTTGTTGAAACAGCATGGTCAGCTGACTGATAACATGCCTCGGGTTCTGGAACTGAATCCCAGCCACAAAGTTGTTGTGAAATTGGCAGAGCGGGCAAAAGGCAAAGAAGCTGCATCAGATACTTTGCTGATGGATGCCGCCCATCTACTGCTGGACCAAGCCCGGGTAGCTGATGGAGAGGCGCCTTCTGATCCTGCCGAATTTGTCCGCCGCTTAAGCGCCATTATGGATAGCGCTCTATAATGGCTACGAGCAGCGGCACAAGCGACTGGTTCCTATTTTTGTCTAGATCGGTCTTGGCTTCGGGGCTATTTTGATTTTTCATAAACTTCAGAAGATCAGTTACGAGAATTCCGTTGATACGCGTCCCGGTCAAATCGACATTTTGAATGTCTGAATTTGCCAAAGTGGCATCGCTAATTTTCAACTGAGATAGATTTGCATTAGTAATTGTAGTGCCCGAAAGATTGACGTTGTTAAACCGCGCGTTGGCAAGATTTACGTCGTCAAAGCCTGCCTCACTTAGGTTGGTGTCTGTAAACTTTGCTTTGGTCATAACTGCAAAAAACTTGGCCTCATCTAGGTTAACGCCATTGAAGTCCGTACCTGACATATCGGCACGATCAAAACGCGAGCGTTGAATTTGGGGGCCGCTAAATGGGTTCTCTTTTGCACCGTTGTTCATGACAATATCCTTTTGACTAATGAGCTTCAGGTTAGCTATCTTGGCTCCCGAGTTGAAAGGCAACTATGTTAGGCGGAAAAGCGAGTTCCGGACTTGTCGCGGATGTGTGTCACTGATTCTTCAGCGTTAGGCTGGAAAAGCCTTTGGCTTTCGAACGAAACGCCGCCTAAATGAGCACCCGGAGCGGACTTTGTAGTAGCCAGCAACGAAGGTCTGCTTCGAGATCAAGGTGCTTTTTCTGGGCGACACCGACTGGCAGTCGACTATTCTGCGCCATCAGACAAGGGGACCAAAACGCTTAGTCGACGGAACTAGGTCAGGCGGTCAGGAACATTGATATTTCAACGCCTAGACCGCTACGAACATCGCCGTGACATTATGCGCCCTAAAGCAAGTCGAATAATCGGCCTGGCAGGTGGTCGTGTCGAGGCAAACCCAGTGCCTTCATAAGACAAAACATCATCGCTTGGTTCGACGTAACAACAGGTTTGTCCAGAGCGTTCTCGATCCACGCGATCGCTTCGACCGAGCGCATGTCGGTGCAGCTAAGAACAATGGCTTGCGCGTCGACGTGATCAGCCTGCAGAGCAAGGTCAAAGACCTGTTCTGGCGTGAGCTCTCCCTGGCCATAGTTTCCCAAATCACGGCCAACGTCTGCGCATTTTACTGTTTCGATGTCATTTTCGCCTAAAAAGTGTATGGCATGTTCATTAACCTCACCAAGGTAGGGCGAAGAAAACCCTACTTTCGTCGTGCCAATTGCCCTGATGGCAGCAACCAACGAGCCAGCGGCTGTCAGTGAGATCGCCCCGGATCCAGCCCTAATCTTTTTGGCCAAATCGGCGTCAAAACTGGGGCCGTGCGTTAATGTGGCTGACGTGCAGCCATAAAGAACGACGTCTGGTCGCACACCCGAGATCATTCGCAAGTCGTGGCTAATATCCGATGCCCCCAGTCCAGCCATCTGATCAGAGCCTGGGATTTCGTCCGCATCATAGCCGCCCATCCGCTGAAAATGCACCGTTGTGTCAGGGGCGCGCATCAACATCATGTCGGGTTCAAGGTTGCAGTTGGTGAAGGGTACCAGAACCCCAATTTTGGCGCGGGTGCGCGTCTCGTGGATCATTTAAGAACTCCTTTCAACACAGTAAGGGCGCGATCCATGATGGGTTCAGCGCAAATTGTGGCGCGCAGACAGTCAGGCAGGCCGTACCCTTCCATCCCACGCATGAGAAGCATGTTTTCCCGCAATTCCACGTCGGCCCGTTTCGCGGTTTCGGCGCTGTCAAACTGAAGCAGTACAAAGTTGGTGTAGCTTTGGGGAACAGTAAGGCCCAGAGCCCGAGCTCTTTTCGAAAACCGATCGCGTATTGCGGCGGTCTTTGCAACACACGCCCGCACATAGGTCTGATCGAGCATGGCCGCTGCCGAAATGGCCTGAGAGACGATCGAAATATTGTTGGGGTTAAGAATCTTGCGGACTTCATTCCCAATTTTGGTAGGAAAATATCCCCAACCTGCGCGAGCCGCCGCCAGCCCATAGGCCTTTGAAAAAGTGCGCAGAATCACTGTATCGCCGCGATCTACAAGGGCAAAAATTTCAGCCGGATCGTCGGTTTCATCAGCAAATTCACCGTAGGCCTGATCGACCACCAACATAACATCGCCCGAAAGGTTATCGCGCAGACGGATGATCTCGGAATTGGGGATCATTGTGCCGGTGGGATTGCCGGGATTACAGACAAAGACGATCTTAGTGCCAGATGTCACGGCAGCAAGAATGTCATCGACTGATATAGTCAGATTAACTTCATTTGCCCTGACATAATCTGCCTGCACTTGCGCCACGGCCGAAGCAACAAAGGCATACCCATAGTCTGTTCCCAATACCCGGTCGTTACTTTCTGCAAAGGCTCGGATCAAGCACCCGATCAGTTCCATCGAGCCTGCACCGCAAAGGATTATTGCAGCATCAAGCCCATGCACATCGGCGATGGCCGCACGCATTTCAGGCCACTCGGGGTCAGGGTAAAGTGGCATCTGATCCAACGCCGCCACGCCGGCCGCGATCGCAGCAGGGCTGGGTGGGAACGCGCTTTCATTTTGGGCAAGCGAAATAGTTCCGTCGCCTCCCAGATCTGCCAACGCATACGCACCCATAGCACCCACATGAGGAACGGGTTTGATCATTCGCCCACTCCATAATCGGTTACGGCCTGGGCTTGCGTCACAAGTCCACGCTTGAGGTCAAGCGCCAGCGCTTCCGGGTCACGCTTGGTTGGCGTGCCAAATCCACCACCACCTGGGGTATCAAAGATTAAGTAATCACCAGCTTCGACTTGCAACTCGCCTTTTCCCGGAACATCTTCAGTGCGCCCTTGGATGCGGATGCGGCCCGGAGCACCGGGCAAGCCGCCCATTCGGCCTAGTGCCGGGAATTTCAGGCGTTCCACAGACAAGAAGACAACGAAGGGCGCGCCATTGGATGACGTCATTTCTATGCGCTGACCCAATCCGCCCCGAAATTCACCCGCGCCGCCGGAATCCGGTAATAGCTCGCGTTTCCACATGATCACCGGAGCAACGGATTCGGTGATTTCAACTTGAGAACCAAAGACGCCTGAAGGGTAAGCTGTTGCTGACAAACCGTCCGAATGTGGCCGTGCACCTGTTCCCCCGTTGTGTACGGGTTCGATGGCAAACTCGCGACCTCCATTGGCCGCCACTTCAGTCGCATGGCGCATAGGCAGATCGAACATGCATGAGGCGCCTTCTGCAGGTACTTGATCGGGCAACGCCTGGTGCAAGCAGCCAAGCACTAAGTCCGGCGTCAATTGCCCAAGCGTGTGGCGCATAGCGACGGGTACGGGGCGTTGTGCATTCAAGATACAGCCCTTCGGGCCTGAAACAGTGAACGGTTCCAACGAGCCCGCGTTATTCGGGATATCGCTGCCAACGATGCAGCGCATGGCAAAGACTGTATAAGCGGTGGCATAGTTCAGCGGGACGTTGATGCCCTTTTTTGAACAAGGCGAAGTTCCTTCGAAATCCACATGCATGCCTGTTTTGCTGACAATCAAAGTGGCGTGGAGTTCAAGTTCTTTCTCATAGCCATCCACCCAAAGCATGTTCTTGTATGCGCCTTCCGGCACCTCTGCGATGGCTTCAAGTGTCCCTCGGCGTGAGGTGTCTATAATATAGTCGCCGAGCGAACCAAGGTCATTTATCGCGAACTCGCTCATCATGCCCACAAGACGCTTAACCCCGACTTCGCAGCAGGCAATCAGAGCATAAATATCCCCTTCGTTGGCAATCGGTTCGCGCGAGTTGGCGCGTACGATATCCATCAAAAGCGCGTTAAGGGTGCCCTCCTCGACAAGTTTACAGGGTGGGATCAGCAATCCCTCATCATAAATGTCAGACCCTTCCGGCCCCATCCCGCGACCACCTAGATCAACAAGATGAGAGGTGCAGGAAGTGAAGCCGACAACTTTGCCGCCCTTGAACGCCGGCATCATCAACAGAAAGTCGTTCAAGTGGCCCGAAGCAAGCCAAGGATCGTTAGTCATGTAAATGTCACCGGGCAACATAGCCTGGATAGGAAAACGGTCACGCAGGGTCAGCACAGCCGCGGCCATAGTGTTTATGTGGCCAGGCGTCCCAGTTACGGCTTGCGCCAACATCCGACCTTGCACATCGAAAATGCCGGCAGAGATATCGCCGCATTCGCGCACAATC
>JBLHMX010000079.1:0-11850 GCA_047622625.1 Paracoccaceae bacterium
GTAATAAAGCTATCCGGCTCATATCGTCCTCCTTACGGGGACTTTAAAACCGGACAGACCGTATGTTACATAAACCGGACATATCCCGTGTTAGCGACAGCTTGTGCTTCGCCCATTGTGTTCACCGCGCCGCGTCATTAACTTCGCAACGTTGCACATTCAGGAAACCCGATGTCACCAGATCAGAAAAATGAACGCCGTCAACGCCGCGATATTCGTCGCGCCAGTTTTCTGGGCCGTCTGCGAGCGAACTTTCTAACCGGAATGGTCGTGGTCGCCCCTGTGTTTGTGACAGCCTATCTAATGTGGTGGTTCGTGGGCTTGATCGACGGCTTTGTGCTGCCTTTGGTGCCCTCTAGGTATCAACCCGAACGCTATCTTGGCATTGATATCAAGGGCTACGGCGTCATCGTTTTCTTTGTTTTTACAATCTTTGTCGGGTCACTTGCTAAAGGATTTATCGGCCGCGCTGTGCTGTCCTGGGCCGAACGTATGGTTGATCGGATGCCGATTGTCCGGTCAATTTATAATGCCCTAAAGCAAATTCTTGAGACAGTTTTAAGCCAGTCAGAAAGTTCGCTGGAACGCGCGCCCTGTTTAGTGGAATACCCGCGCAAAGGTATTTGGGCGGTTGCGTTTGTGTCGACGGATACCAAGGGCGAGGTGTTGCAAAAACTGCCCGGAGATGCAGCCTTTGTAAGCGTTTTCCTGCCGACAACGCCGAACCCAACTTCTGGGTTTTTGTTGTTCGTTCCCAAAGCGGACGTAATTATGCTGGATATGGATGTAGAAGACGCTGCAAAATTGGTAATTTCAGGCGGCCTGATTAATCCGCCAACTAAAGAGCAATTGGCTGCCGCTATTGCCGCTACCGAGGCCGCTTCAGCCAAATGATCGGGGCTGCGACGACTGGGTTTCTAACCGGGTTCTCGTTAATTCTGGCCATCGGCGCGCAAAACGCTTTTGTTTTACGCCAAGGACTATTGCGCCAACACGTGTTTGCCCTGTGTCTGTTATGTGCAGTTTCAGATGCGATATTGATCGTGTTTGGTGTCGCCGGATTTGGTTTCTTGGTAAAACTCAGCCCCCGTTTCCCCGATATCATGGCTGTCGGTGGTTCGATGTTCTTAGTCTACTACGGGGCTGTGCGGTTATATTCGGCATACAAAGGTGCGTCTGGGCTGGCAAATACATCGGCCAACAAAGGTGCGCTTTGGCCAGTTTTATTGTTGGGCTTGGCGCTGACGTGGTTGAACCCACATGTCTATTTGGACACGGTGGGCCTGATCGGGGCGATCTCGTCGCAATACGTTATTGCTGGCGAAAAAGTGGCGTTTGGCGCTGCCGCTGCCTTGGCTTCTTTTGTGTTTTTCTTTTCACTTGGCTACGGCGCACGTTTTTTGGCGCCGATCATGCAAACGCGCAAAGCTTGGCAGATATTTGATCTACTGGTCGCCGCCATCATGTTTATGATTGCGTTTGGATTGGTAATCTCGGTTTTCTAAAGGTTATTCCTGCCACCACCAAACTTCAGGTAAAAACCCTAACCAATCGCCGTAAGCTGGCAAGGTTTCTGGAAATTTTAGTTCAGATTTATGCGCCAAGCGACTGATGTTATTGTACCAAACCGGAATAACATAACGCCCGGTTGTCAAAACCCTGTCTAAAGCCCGCGTTGCTGAAACAAAATCATCCCTGCTGGTCGAGGTCAGAATTTCCTCGATCATTGCATCAGCGGCGGGCGCGTTCATACCCATGAAATTGCGCGTGCCAGGTGTTTCAACACCGTTTGAGCCCCAGTATAGATTTTGCTCGTTTCCAGGTGACAGCGACAAGCTCCAAACGTTGAACATCATGTCAAAATCATAAGTATCGCGCCGCGTTTTGTGTTGGGCATTGTCGACAATCTTTAAGGTGACGCCGATGCCCAGCCGTTTCAGCGATTGCGCAAACAAGTTGGCAATCACTTCGTTTGACTGGCTGCGCAGCATGATCTCAAATTCAAACACCAGCCCGTCTGCATTGCGCAACACCCCGTCACCGCCAACATTCCAGCCAGCGGCCTGTAACTGTGCAGTTGCGACTTTCAGGTTTTTGCGGTTGCGCTCTTTGCCGTTGGATTGCGGCAGCGAATACCCTTCAAGCGCACCGGGCAACAGACTGTCGGCAAAGGGGTCCAACAGCGCCAAAACCGCACCACTGGCCGCATTTTCGCGCATCCCAAGTTCAGAGTTTGAGAAATAACTTTGCGCCCTGGGCGAACGCCCTTCGTTGACAACACGGTTAATAAACTCAAAATTATAGGCATGAACTAACGCGTCACGGACACGCCAATCGGCAAATATTTTGCGCCGCGTATTAAATACAAACCCCCGCATTCCCGATGGCCGGCTGTGCGGGATGATAGATTTAGTGATCTCACCTCGTTGGGCAGCTGGGAAATCGAATTGATCTTCCCATTTCTGCGCATTCAATTCCCGATAAACCGAGGTTTCACCAGCAACGAAGGCTTCAAAGATCACGGAACCATCGTTGAAATATTCGTATTTTATCTGGTCCAGATTATTTAGACCGCGACTATAAGCCAGATCGCGACCCCAATAATCGGGATTGCGTTGGAAGGTCACAAACCTGTTGGCCTCAAAATCCTTAATCACATAAGGCCCGCTGCCGGTAGGAACATCAAGCGAGCTGTCGGCGAAGTCGCGGTTCAACCAATCAGACTTTTTCATCACGGGTCGCAACCCTAGGATCAGGGGCAATTCGCGGTCAATTACATTAAAGGTAAACCGAACCGAACGCGGCCCGGTTTTTTCTGACGTCGCGACTTTGTTCCATGAATTTTTGTACCGCGGCACACCTTTTTCAGCCAGCGTTTCAAATGACCAAATCACGTCTTCAACTGTAACAGGCGAACCATCGGAAAACTTGGCTTCGGGGCGAAGCGTAAATTCAACCCATTCGCGATTCGCACCGACCTCAATTGATTCGGCTAAAAGACCGTATAGGGCGAATGGTTCGTCCCAATTGCGCCCCATTAGGGTCTCATAGACATGCACACGCACCCCCCATGGGGCCCGGCCTTTTCGGATATAAGGATTAAAGCTGTCAAAGCCCCCACGTTCACCAAAAGCGATTCGCCCACCCTTGGGTGCATTAGGGTTCGCGTAGGGTAAGGACACAAAATCAGGTGGTAGAACGGGGTTACCATACATAGCTATGCCATGTTTAGGCTGTGCCGCTGACATAAGTGGCAAGCTGAAAAGGATAAGAGTGGCAACAAGGCGGGTGAAGCAAAGCAGGCTGGTTCGTGTCATCTTGGCAACAAATTCTTCCATAAAAGGCTGTGTTATGGGCCAGCTTAGGGCTATGCCACAGTTTTTTCAAATTTTACTTGGCGGCGACCGGTGGATTTTGTATAAAGCCATTACTGCTCGATAGGTTTCTTGCCTGTATGAAACCTGCCTCAATAACTTAACGCCCTCCTTGTGAGGGCGTTTTTTTTGTCTTCAAAATTCCGACAAGACCAGATGAACGGCGCGGTATAAATCATTCAATAGACGGCAAAAAACATTTTCTGATCTCGGGCTTAAGTCAGCGAAGTTATCCACAGGATAACAGCGTCTTCTTGTGAAACCGAAATCACATTGTGACCCATTGATCCATCGTAATAGGCGTTGTCACCGCGCCGCATTTCGACCGGTTCATAAAACTCTGTGTAAAACTGAATGACGCCTGACAGAACGTACATAAATTCTTCACCATCATGCCGGACCCAACCGTCAAATTCGGCAAAATCGCGGGCCCGTACCCGCGCGCGGTACGGCAACATTTGTTTTTGGGTTAGACTTGGGGCCAGCAGCTCGTGTTCGTAGGTCGCTGTGAGATGAGGTTTGCCCTGCCCTGCTTTGGTCACGGCAAGGCGACCGTTTACTTTAGTGCTGTGCGGCGCCGTAAATAATTGCGGAATGGTTATGCCCAAACCATCGGCCAGTTTTTTGACGGCATCAAATGTTGGCGACATCTGCTCGTTTTCGATCTTGGAAAGAGTTGATCGGGCGAGCCCCGCTTGCTGGGCGGCTTGTTGCAGGGTCCAGTTTCGCGCTTTGCGCAGATCACGCACGCGCGCACCCAAAGCCAAGGGCGCCACAGGTTCAGATTGTCCATCAGCGCGCGCCATGCGGATTAAACTGGGTTCGTAAGTTTTTGCCATAGATGCCTCTTTCAGACATGTCCTGCCTACCGATCACGCCATCTGGCGACAAGCCCTTGGAAATCCTTTCCAGAGATAGAAATATCTGGCGCGCGGCTTAACAGTCTCTGGAACTCTGCATTTATTGGGCGTAAGCAAATCTTATGTCGCTTTCGCTTCTTGACCGATCTCCGCCTGATCCCTGCCCAGCTCCATTTAATATGGCCGCTTATGTATTGTCTCAGGTTGCGGCCAACCCTGATAAACCAGCACTTGAGATTCTGGGCAAAACGTCAAAGCAGGTTTGGACATACCGCCAGTTGGAGCAAGCGGTTTTGGCAACCGCTGGCGGCTTACAGTCGCTTGGTTTGCCACAAGGTGCGCGCATATTGTTGCGCCTTAGCAATGACGTTGAGTTTCCGATCTTGTTTTTGGCAGCAATTGCGGCGGGCTATCTGCCGGTTCCAAGCTCAGCGCAATTAACTGCGCCTGAAATCGCCTATTTGATCCAAGATTTGGACCCTGCATTGATTATATGTGGCATTGGGATTGATCCGCCAGTTAATGCGCGATGTACAGTTCTTGGCCCTAAGGACATCGACGCGCTGGCGCAACATACGCTTTGTGAATACTGGCTTAGCGACCCAAACCGCCCAGCTTACATCATTTATACATCAGGAACCTCAGGTCGCCCAAACGGCGTTGTGCATGCGCATCGCGCCGTTTGGGCGCGGCGTATGATGTGGGACGGTTGGTACGGGCTGACCGCTGATGATCGACTTTTGCACGCAGGAGCGTTCAATTGGACTTATACGCTTGGCACGGGTTTGATGGACCCCTGGGCGATTGGCGCCACGGCGCTGATTGCAACCGATGACGTTGATCGCCCGGCACTTGCAAGCCTTTTACGAGACCAAAAAGCCAGCATTTTTGCGGCTGCCCCAGGGGTTTACCGCCAGTTGTTAAATTGCGGCGCGGATCTTGACCTGCCTGATCTTCGCCACAGCCTTTCTGCGGGCGAGCAATTACCGACAGACTTGAAGACAGCTTGGGAGCAAGCAACCAACGGGCCAATTTTTGAGGCTTTGGGCATGAGCGAGGTTTCAACCTTCATCTCATCCAGCCCAAGCAATCCTGACATAACGACAGCACAGGTCGGGCGTAAAATTGCGGTTTTAGACGACGTCAGCCACGAAATACTGCCCGTTGAAACGGCAGGAATATTGGCTGTTTCTCGCGATGATCCCGGATTGATGTTGGGGTATCTGAACGCCGCCAGCGAAACCGCTGCCAAGTTTCACGACGATTGGTTTTTAACCGGCGATACGGTTTCTATGGCTGCAAATGGGGCGATCACCTATCTGGGCCGTCAAGACGATATGATGAATGCAGGCGGATACCGGGTGTCGCCTATCGAGGTGGAAGCCGCCCTTAATCACCACGCAGATATCACGCAAAGCGCGGCTGTGATGATCCAAGTTAAACCCGATACTTTCGTGATTGCAGCTTACTACCAATCAGACATAGACTTGGCAGACACCACATTACACGCGTTTTGTGAAACCAGATTAGCCCGCTACAAATGTCCGCGAATTTTCGTGCGGATTGCCGAACTTCCCAAAGGTGCGAACGGCAAGTTACGGCGCGGCGTGTTGCGTGATAAATATGACGAGAATTGAACGGGGCCTTCATGACGAAACTTGATATTATATCCGATCCGATTTGCCCGTGGTGCTATATTGGCAAAGCCCGACTTGACCGGGCATTGGAAAGCCACCCGGGCCATACGTTTGAAATCGAATGGCATCCGTTTCAATTGAACCCGGAAATGCCACCCGAAGGTATGGATCGACGCGAGTATCTTGAGCTGAAGTTTGGAGGCCGCCAAGGCGCGATCGATTTTTATGGCAATATCGCCAAAGCGGCGGAAGACTCCGGTCTGAAAGTTAATTTTGACAAGATTGACCGAACCCCAAACACCTTAGACGCCCACCGCGTTATTCACTGGTCTGGGCTTGAAGGCAAACAAACCCGCTATGTGTCCGGTTTGTTCAAGGCCTTTTTTGTTGATGGGTTGGACATTTCCGAACACAACGTACTGATTGATGTGGCAAAATCTGTCGACATTGACGGCGATATGATTGCAAAGTTGCTGGCACAAGACGTGGATAAAGAACGCATTCGTAAGCGCGATAAGAACGTCCGTGAAAAAGGTGTTCAGGGCGTGCCCTGCTTTATTGTTGACGATCATTATGTGGTGCAGGGCGCTCAACCTGCTGAAATGTGGGCAAACGTGATTGGCGAGATTACTGCCCGCATTCAAGCAGGCAAAGGCCAAACCGCAGAATGAAACAAAAGCCACTGCCGTTTATTGAATTCATCGTTTTAATCGCGGTCATGTTTGCCATGATTGCCTTTGGCTCCGACGCGATGCTGCCTGCCTTTCCGCAAATCGGTGCTGATCTTGGATTGACCGATATCAACCGGGCTCAGCTTGTGATCACTATTTTTTTGCTTGGCACAGGGCTTGGCCAGTTATTCACCGGCCCGTTATCGGATGCTGTCGGCCGCAAGCCGGTCATTTTGGGTGGTTTACTGGTTTATATGGCGGCTTGTGTGATGGCGATCTATGCCCAAACCTTGGAAACCCTGCTGATCGCGCGCTTCATTCAGGGCTTGGGTGTGTCGGGCCCACGTACTGTCACCATTGCAATGGTGCGTGATCTTTATGCGGGTCGGCACATGGCGCAGGTGATGTCGCTGGCGATGGTTCTGTTTGTTTTGGTACCTGCGGTTGCGCCATTAATTGGCCAGACTTTGACCAACAGTTTCGGTTGGCGCAGCATATTCACCGCCTTCATTCTGTTCGCGGTTTTCGGCTTTTTGTGGCTTGGTATCCGCCAGCCTGAAACCCATGCGCCAGAAAAACGGCGGCCATTGCGCTGGCAGGCCTATACACTGTCTTTATGCGAGGTCTGTTCCTCGCGCGTTGTCATGACTTATACAGTGACGCTGGCATTTGGCTATGGGTCGCTATTTGCCTATCTCAGTTCTGCTCAGCAAATTTTTGTCGACACTTTGGGTGCTGGCGCGAATTTTCCGTTGTATTTCGCTGGAATCGCTGTGTTTTCGGGCACATCTGGATTTCTGAATGCCAGCATGGTTGTTAAATACGGGATGCGACCAATTGCAACGCGGGCCTTTGCAACCTTAGTTGTGATCACATTACTATTTGTGCTGATCTTGATGTTTACAGACCTTTCACAATCGGTCTTGCTGGGCGTTTTCCTGATCTGGTCAGTTATGGCCTTTTTCGTACCGGGCCTGACATTCGGCAACCTGAACGCGCTGGCAATGGAGCCTATGGGCCATATTGCGGGAATGGCCTCGTCTATCGTTGGGGCTTTGTCGACTTTGGGCGGCGTGTTGATTGCCATACCAATTGGGCTGGCTTTTGACGGTACCGCGCTACCCTTGGCCTTGGGTTATTTGATCTGCATCGGGATTTCATTCTTGCTGATGCTAAGCAACCCAAAGAACGCTTAGGATTTCGCCAGCTTGGCCAAGTCCCGCGCGATCGCATACGCACCCTTAACTTTGTCACTGGCCTTGACCCAATCCCGACGTATGACAATTTTGTTGTCTCGGACTTTGGCAAGGTTACGCGCATCCTGAACAAACGTCACAAGCCCGCTTGGGTTGGCGAATTTGTCGTTGTGGAATTGCACAGTTGCGCCTTTAGGCCCGCCATCAAGCCGTGCAATACCAGCGCGTTTGCACATGGCTTTGATGCGCACGATGTTCAGCAAAGTATTGACCTCGCGCGGTAATTTCCCAAACCTGTCGATTAATTCGGCGGCAAAACCCTCAAGTTCGACTTTTTCCTGCAAGCCAGACAGGCGGCGGTAAAGGCCCAGACGCACATCAAGATCAGGCACAAATGCCTCGGGGATCAGAACTGGCACACCAAGATTAATCTGGGGTGCCCAACTGTCATCAGCGTCAGACAGGCCTTCCATGCCGCCGGCCTTCATCTTGGCAATCGCTTCTTCCAACATGGATTGGTAAAGTTCGTACCCTACTTCGCGTACTTCGCCTGATTGTTCTTCGCCTAAGATATTGCCAGCACCCCGAATGTCCAAATCTTGGCTGGCCAAAGTGAAGCCCGCGCCAAGACTGTCAAGCGAGCCTAAGACCCGCAGGCGTTTTTCGGCAGTTTTCGTTAAACGCTTGCGCGGTTTGGTGGTCAGGTACGCATAGGCGCGAATTTTACTGCGCCCGACACGGCCCCTGATTTGGTAAAGCTGGGCTAGGCCGAACATGTCAGCCCGGTGAATAACCATCGTGTTTGCCGTTGGAATATCCAGACCGCTTTCTACAATAGTCGTCGCCAAAAGAACGTCATATTTGCCGTCATAAAAGGCGTTCATGCGATCATCAAGTTGGCCGGCAGCCATCTGGCCGTGGGCAATCACATAACTGACCTCAGGCACGTGATCTGCCAAAAACTCTTCAATCTGTCGTAAATCTGAAATACGCGGCACCACGTAAAACGACTGTCCACCGCGATAATGTTCACGCAGCAAAGCCTCGCGGATGGTGACGCTGTCAAATTCGCTGACGTACGTGCGGATGGCCAAACGATCGACTGGCGGTGTGCCGATGATCGAAAGATCACGCACACCTGACAAAGACAACTGTAGGGTTCGCGGGATTGGCGTGGCGGTTAGGGTTAACACGTGCACGTCGCTGCGCAGTTGTTTCAGGCGTTCTTTGTGCGTGACACCAAATTTCTGCTCTTCATCAATGACAATAAGACCAAGATCAAAGAATTTCAATGACTTGGCCAGAACCGCATGCGTGCCGATAATGATATCAACCGAACCTTTTTCAAGACCCTCGCGGGTTTCGGTGGCGTCTTTGGTTGACACGAACCGCGACAATGGCCGCACGGTGATCGGCAAATTACGAAAGCGTTCTTCAAACGATTTGTAATGCTGACGCGCCAGCAACGTGGTCGGCGCAATAATGGCAACCTGCTTGCCGCTCATGGCCGCGACAAAAGCGGCGCGCAGGGCCACTTCGGTTTTGCCAAACCCAACGTCACCACAGATCAACCGATCCATCGGGCGACCGCTGGACATATCACCCAACACATCTTCAATAGCATGCAATTGATCGTCTGTTTCGGTGTAAGGAAACCGAGCGCAGAACCGATCAAACTCGTGTTCTGGTGACTCAAGTATCGGGGCGGATCGCAAGGCGCGTTCGGCGGCCACGCGGATCAATCGCTCGGCCATTTCGCGGATGCGTTCCTTGAGTTTGGCCTTTTTGGCCTGCCAAGCGCCACCACCAAGGCGATCAAGAATGCCTTCTTCAGGGCCATAACGCGACAGAAGCTCGATATTTTCGACTGGCAAGAAAAGCCGATCGCCACCCGCATATTCAAGCGCGATGCATTCATGCGGCGCGCCAGCGGCAGTAATGGTTTCAAGGCCATTATATCGACCTACACCGTGATCCACATGCACAATCAAGTCACCAGGCGATATTGACGTTGCTTCGGTTAGAAAATTTTCAGCGCGGCGTTTGCGTTTGGGCGCGCGGATCAAGCGATCGCCCAGGACGTCTTGTTCAGATATGACCGTCAGGCCAGGGGCGGTGAACCCATGTTCCAAGGCCCACACGGCCAAAAACAACCCACCTTTTCCTTCCGGCACATCGCCCCAATTGGCAATATTTGTACCTTCGGATTTGCCCTCTTCAACACCTTCGTCGCTTAAAAGATGCGACATGCGTTCGCGTGATCCTTCGGAATATGACGCAAGAACCACTTGTGTGTCAGCTTTACGCGCGTGAACATGATCTGATAAGGCCCCGAAAAGACTTACGTTTTCAACCTGGCGTTCTGGTGAAAAATTCCGACCAATTCGGCCGCCCGCATCGATTACGCCGGGGCCAAGCCCCTGTGGAAGGGCAGAAAACCGCCGGATTTTGAACCCAGAAAGCGCTGCTTCAAACGTGTCGTCATCAAGATATAACAGTTCTGGTGGGCATGGTTTGTAAACCGTATCCATGCGTGACTTGCTTGCCAGCGCTTCGCGCCTTGCGTCGTATTGATCCTTTATGCTGTCCCAACGTTCAACCCGAAACGCAGTTGTTTGATCGTCAAGGCAAATGGTTGCGCCCGGTAAATAGTCAAACAGCGTTTCCATCTTTTCATGAAAAAACGGGGCCCAATGTTCGATCCCCTGATGTTTGCGCCCGGCTGATACGGCCTCGTACAAAGGGTCATCCGTGCCTGCTGCACCAAATTCATGGCGATAGTTCTGGCGGAACCTTTGGATGGACGCTTCATCCAAGATCACCTCGGAAACTGGTGCCAATTCAATGCGTTGCAGGTTTTCAATTGTGCGTTGGCTTTCAGGATCAAACCGTCTTGCACCATCCAGGACATCGCCAAACAGATCCAGCCGCACGGGCCCACTTTCACCTGGGGGGTAAAGATCAATCAGACCACCCCGAATAGCATAATCACCCGGCTCCATCACCGTTGGCGCCTGATTAAAGCCCATGCGCACCAAGAAATTACGTAAGGCCACCTCGTCTATTTGTATGCCGACAGTGGCTGTGAAACTTGCGGTTTGCAGCAGTTCACGGGCGGGCAAGCGTTGTGTGGCGGCATTGATCGTAGTTAATAGTAAAAATGGGCGGTCAAAGCCTTGGGCTAACGCCGCCAAAGTTGCCATACGACCGGCCGAAACATCATGGTTTGGCGAAACACGGTCATAGGGCAAACAATCCCATGCCGGAAAAACAAATACCGGCAGATCAGGCGCGAAAAACCCAAGCGCTTTGCGGGTTTCTTCCAGTCTTTTATCATCACGCGCAATATGGGCGACGCCGCCGCCTTGCGCACGAACAAGATCAACCAAAAGGCGGGCGTCAAACCCTTCGGGCGCGCCGCCAACAAGGATGCTATTTTGATCAGGTGTATTTGACATAAGACGGCGAGCTATACCAAATTTTCACGGCCCTGCAAGGCGCGCTTAAAGAACTGTCGCGTTTAAGTTATGCCACATGCCCCAGAATGCAGTAATAAATATCGAAATCATGCCAATCACCTGATTGAAAAACCGCTGCCGGCCTAAATGACGGCGCAAAGCCTCGCCCAGAAAACCAACGCTGCGGATAATCCTGGCATTTCTAACGGATAGCAGAGCAACCAAAGTCATGGGAGCCGCTAACAGAAAAACCGCTTGGGCAATCTCGATTTTGTACCAGAAGCCTAATAGCGCAAGTATGGTCAGCAGGAAAAAGGCCAGACCAACAATCCAGGGGCCGGTCACGTCCATAATATGGACGATACGATTGCAGTTAACCCGCACCAGAGTTTCCAGATCTTCCTGAGCCGAGTTTTCTTCGTGGGCAAGGGCAGATTTCCGTGCGCGACTAACCGCGTCATAGGGCACGCCCATCGTCCAGTGGGCGGTCGATGACCACACCACAGCCACAACGATCCAATACCAAATCGAGGTAAAGGATCGCATATCGATCACTTCAATAACGCCTGCGTACCAATCCAAGGTTTAACCCATTTTATTTTGGCAATTTGCCGCACATTAGCGATTGAGCGCGGAAACTCCATAGGAAAACCG
>JBLHMX010000080.1:0-11729 GCA_047622625.1 Paracoccaceae bacterium
TCTGCTTGGGCACGTATCCCATCGGCGGTATTTCCCCAACTTCATACAGGTCTTTTTCAACAGATTTGTAAGGGGCTTGGCCCATTGGTTCGTCAAGCGGTGCCATCGTCTAAGTCTCCGTATTCCAGTTTGCTGCGCTGCAGAATGCTGCGTTGCAGAAACCCCGTCAAGGGTAATTTAACGCTCTGTGTCATTAATGTTAAGTTGGCGCAAGGGTAACATCCGGCTACAATTGTACCGAATCACGACATTATCGAAGTTTTTTGGTTATTTCTTGGATATTTTCTTGCGGGTTGGATTTTTGACACGGGTTTTTCGCAAGTGCGCAATTGAATTCGCGTAATACTTAACCAACGGCTTTTCTTCTGGTTTTAGGGTGAAACGCCCGTCTTCGGCTTCGACGATAAGATGTCGCAATTCTAGCGTTCGTAACCCGTTTTCAACCGCGTAGTCTTTATCTTCGCGCGGCATATGAACATAAGCACCTTCGGTTTTGAATTCTTCTAACAACGCATGACAACGGACTTTTACCTCAAGACGGCTAAGCGGTTTTCGTGCATCACAAAACACGGTTGCCACAAGCGGCACGGGCAAAACCGGAATAACCTCGGTCACCTTTTCCATGAGATGCGCACCCAAGTCTTCGATGATATCAGAAATCGCGGCACCATCCTTTTCGCGGATAAAGTCCTTAAGCGACAAGGGCCGCCCAAAACTCACGCAGGCATAGCCAAAGCGATAAAACCTTTTGGTCATCCGCAGCCAGACCTGCTTGCGTACAAAAGACGCAAACACAGCCCCCTTAAACTTGAAACTGCGCTTACCATTGGGATCAACCGACGTCAGAACCCGGTCTTCCAGAACCCGGTCGTAATTCAACCCAACCGGAATAAACACCACATCCCGCGCCGCGTCGGTGGTGAAGCCATCCAGAATGTAACTCAGCAATCCCAGCTTGGCTTCTTTGGGTTTGCCATCCAAACTTAGCCCGCCCTCTGGAAATATAGCTTGGGAAACCCCGCCTTCGGTCGCCATCTGAACATAGCGCGCCAAAACCCGGCGATACATCAGGTTGCGCGATTTTCGCCGAATGAAATACCCTCCCATAGATTTAATCACTTGCTGCAACGGCCAAACCCGCGCCCATTCGCCCACAGCATATGACAGCGCCGATCGTTCCGAGGCCAGGTAAGTAACCAACACGTAATCCATGTTTGACCGATGGTTCATAATGAAAACAACTGTGGAATTTGGATCGACTTTGCCTAGGCTTTCGTCATCCATGAACCCAACCCGCACGCGAAACAGCGATTGCGAAATCCAGCGCGACAATCGAATTGCAAAGCCGAAATAAGCGAAAACTGAAAACCACGGCACGATTTCCGTCGCATAGGTCTTGGCCAATTCCGTGGCCACATCCAACGGCACGCCCTCAATTTCGGCATGTTCGGTCACGGCTTCGACCACTTTGGGGTCATGCAGCAATCGGTCGATCATCACTTTGCGGCGCGTCAGCTTGAACGGTTGAATGCGCAATTGCAGCCGGTCGTTTAGCTTTTCAATCGCGCGGTTAAACCGGCGACGCATGTACCAGCGCGCCGATGGCATGAGCAGCCTGTCCAATAGGGCCACCAACGCCAGTGCGCCCGCAACAATTGCTAGCCAATAAGGAATTTGCACCGCTTCGAACATCACGCAAGCCTATAGCAATGTGATTGCGGGTAAACCCCGACCAGCGCCCAATCAATCTAGAAACCCTCTTGCGCAGTATGCTGCGGCGCGGCATAAGCACTTGCGACACATTATTACGCTTGAGGTCATCTGTGCGATATTTTATTGCGGCAATGATTCAGCAAAGACAGGGATATATTATGAGCAACGCAAAAACACCCCGGCCTTGGCTGTTTCGCACCTATGCTGGGCATTCGACCGCCAAAGCGTCAAATGAACTTTACCGCAACAACCTTGCCAAGGGGCAAACCGGCCTGTCTGTAGCCTTCGATCTGCCAACGCAAACTGGCTATGACAGCGATCATATCCTTGCCCGTGGTGAAGTCGGCAAAGTCGGCGTACCCCTGTCACACCTAGGCGATATGCGCAGCTTGTTTGCTGATATTCCGCTTGAACAAATGAACACCTCGATGACAATTAACGCCACGGCCCCTTGGTTGCTGGCGCTTTATATCGCGGCGGCTGAGGGTCAGGGCGTCGATGTTTCCACTTTGCAAGGCACTGTGCAAAACGACATCATCAAGGAATACCTGTCGCGTGGCACGTATATGTGCCCGCCAAAACCAAGCTTGCGCCTCATCACCGATGTCGCTGCGTTTTGTTATGAAAACGTGCCGAAATGGAACCCGATGAACGTCTGCTCTTACCATCTGCAAGAAGCAGGTGCGACACCCGAGCAAGAGCTGGCTTTTGCGCTGGCGACAGCCACCGCTGTATTGGACGACGTGAAAGACAAAGTTTCACCCGAGGATTTTCCAGCAGTCGTGGGGCGTATCTCGTTTTTTGTTAACGCGGGCATCCGATTCGTGACCGAAATGTGCAAAATGCGGGCCTTTGTCGATCTGTGGGACGAGATTTGCGAACACCGCTATGGTGTCACCGATCCAAAAATGCGGCGGTTCCGCTACGGCGTTCAGGTCAATTCACTTGGCTTGACCGAGCAACAACCAGAAAACAACGTTTACCGTATTCTGCTGGAAATGCTGGCTGTGACCCTGTCCAAAAACGCACGGGCCCGGGCCGTGCAACTGCCCGCATGGAACGAGGCTTTGGGCCTGCCACGCCCGTGGGACCAGCAATGGTCCTTGCGAATGCAGCAAATTCTGGCCTTTGAAACCGACCTTTTGGAATTTGACGACTTGTTTGACGGCAATCCAGCAGTGGATCGTAAGGTTGAAGAACTGAAAACCGGCGCGCGCAACGAGCTTGCCCAGATCGATGCGATGGGCGGGGCCGTGGCCTCGATTGAGTATATGAAGGGCCGTCTAGTCGACAGCAACGCCGCGCGCTTGGGTCGGGTTGAAACTGGCGAAACCACCGTGATCGGTGTGAATCGGTTTACCGCAGGTGCCGAAAGCCCCCTGACCGGTGGGGATGGTGCAATCATGGTTGTGGATCCAGCCGCTGAATTGGACCAGATCGCACGCCTTGATCGTTGGCGCGACGAGCGCGACGATGTGACGGTAAAGGCTGCCTTGGACGAGCTGCGTGCGGCGGCAAAGTCGGGTGCAAACATCATGCCGCCCTCGATCATCGCGGCACGCGCGGGCGTGACCACAGGCGAATGGGGCCAAGTGATGCGCGACGTGTTCGGCGAATACCGCGCACCAACGGGCGTTGGCAAAGCCATCTCAAACCGCACCGAGGGCCTTGATGAAATCCGCGAGGCCGTTGACAAAGTTTCCGGCAAACTGGGGCGGCAGTTGAAGTTTCTTGTCGGCAAGCCGGGTCTTGACGGCCATTCCAACGGCGCCGAACAAATCGCCGTACGCGCCCGCGATTGTGGCATGGATATCACTTACGACGGCATCCGCTTAACCCCGGAAAGCATTGTTGACACCGCCGCCCAGGAACAGGCCCATGTTGTCGGCCTGTCAATCCTGTCGGGTAGTCACGTACCCCTGATTAAAGAAGTCATGGACCGGATGCGCGACGCGGGGCTTGTTGATATTCCGGTCGTCGTTGGTGGCATCATTCCAGAAGACGATGCAGACCTGCTGCGCAGTTATGGCGTAGCCTCGGTCTATACACCGAAAGATTTTGAACTGAATAAGATCATGATGGACATCGTTGGCCTAGTAGACGCGCAGAATTGAGTATTTGGCGAACAATGAAGGCGTTACCTTGTACTCGCTAGTTGGCTAAGGCAAAGTCGTGAAAACTTTCTTTTGACGGAGATTTCCATGACGATCCATATTGGTGCTGAAAAAGGCGATATTGCTGAAACTGTTTTGATGCCCGGCGACCCTTACCGTGCAAAATGGGCCGCAGAAACCTTTCTGGAAGGTGCTGCGTGCATCAACAAAGTGCGCGGCATGTTGGGCTTTACCGGCACGTGGAAAGGTAATCGGGTCACCATTCAAGGGTCGGGTATGGGCATGCCAAGCCTGTCGATTTATGCGAATGAATTAATCCGTGATTTTGACGCTAAAACCTTGATCCGCATTGGCTCAGCCGGTGGTATGGTTGAAAAAGTTGGCATCCGCGATGTAATTTTGGCGATGACTTGCACGACCGTTGGCAGCCCCTCAAGCAGCATTTTCCGCGAACTGAATTATTCACCCTGTGCCGATTGGGGTCTATTGAGCGCCGCGGCAAAAGCCGCCGAAGCACAGGGCGCAACGACCCATGTAGGCGGCATATTCTCAAACGATACATTTTATGACGAGCGACCAGACTTAAACGAACAGATGGTGCGGCACGGAATTCTGGCCGTAGAAATGGAAGCAGCGGAACTTTATACATTGGCGGCCCGATACGGTGTCAGGGCGCTAGCAGTTTTAACAATCAGCGATCACTTAGTCACAGGCGAGGCCCTGCCCGCCGAAGATCGCGAGCGCAGCTTTGGCGACATGGTCGAAATTGCCCTTGAAGCAGCCTTCGCGTGAAGCGCATAAAGCTGGGCACAACGGGCGCTGAAGTTAGCCAAATTTCCCTTGGCTGTATGTCCTTTGCCGGATTTTATGGGCCAAGCGACAAAGACGAGAGTTTTGCCTGTCTTGACGCCGCGCGGCACCATGAAATTGACTTTTTGGACACAGCAGAAGTCTACGGCAAGGGCCTATCCGAAAGCATCATCGGTGAATACCAGCGCCAATCTGGTTATAGATTCCAGATCGCCACTAAAGGCGGCATTGTTATTGGTGGCGCGCGCGGGGAAACCGACAATTCCGAACCTGGATTGCGCCGCGCGCTTGAAGGCTCGCTTGAAAGGCTTGGCGTAGATAGCGTCGAACTTTATTATGTTCACCGTCGCGACTGGTCGATTGAAATTGAAGATGTCGTTGAAACGTTGGAGTGCTTTCGCAGCGAGGGTTTGATCGGCGGCATAGGTTTTTCCGAGATTGCCCCATCATCCTTGCGCCGCGCCGCAGCCGTTGCGCCTGTTGCCGCCGTGCAAAACGAATACTCACTTTGGACCCGGTATCCAGAACTTGGATTGGTTCAAACTTGCCGCGAACTTGGCACAACTTTTGTGCCGTTTTCACCGCTTGCGCGCGGTATGCTAAGTGACACGCAGCCCGATCCGGGCAAATTTGACAGTGTAGATTTTCGCCGCGGCATGCCACGCTTTACCGAACCAGATTTTTCAAGAAACGCCGAGGCTATTGATGGTTTCAAAGCTTTCGCACAGTCGCGTGGTTGGACAACGGCGGGGGCAGCAATTGCTTGGCTGCTGGATCAGGGCGATCATCTAATTCCGATCCCGGGCACAAGAACCGCCGCCCATTTGGCCGAATGGGCAGGGGCCTGCGAAATTGAATTTACCAATGCCGACCGTGCCGAAATTTCACGTCTTTTACCTGTTGGTTTTGCCCATGGTGATCGGTATTCGATGGCTCAGATCGTTGGGGTTGAACGATATTGTTAAAGACCCTTTGCATTCTAATGTTCCTATGCCCGGCTTTCGCTAAGTCCGACGAATATCTTTTTGACATCAAAGCCAACGGCTTTCGCTATGGGGCGTTTTCGGTCATCTCGTCTCAAGTTGCGACGAACTATTCCATCACCGTAAACGCGCAGGCGCAGGGCCTGTTTGGGTTGGTTTTGCAAGCCAAATACAACGGCAGATCTGCTGGAATGTTTGCGGAAAACGGGGCGCGTATTTCAACAGCCTTCAAAGCACATTCCAGCCGACTTTTCGCCAACCGCACGGCCGAAGTAACGTTTGAAAATGGTCAGCCAACAATTGTGAACATCAATCCAGCCAAGCGTCGAACAGCCTTGTCTGATCCTGAACGCATTCCCGGGCCAATTCTTGATCCGCTTAGTTTTTTAGACAGCGTGATGTTGCTGCCTGATGGTACCTGTCCAAAGAACCAACGCATGTATGACGGCCGGCGCATCACAGTGATCTCGTTCGAAAAAACCACGATCAAAAACGGTGTTCTAGCCTGCCAAGGCAGCTATGAAATAGTTGAAGGGCCAGATCATTCTTTGCAAAGAGGTATACGTCGATTTAACGTGATCTTGCGCTATGCCCGGGTTGATGGCGTTCAGTGGGTGATCAAAAGCCTTGAATTCACTTCCAAAAATTATGGCCTAATTTTGGCCAAAAAATTGATTATTTGACTTTTACCTCACTAAAAGCCACAATATTGCCAAGATTTGATGTGCATAAACGCCTCAAGGTTGCGCATTACGTTCGCGTTTACCTGTAAGAATCCCTTTATTTATCTGATTATTACTACTCACAAAACAACAAACAGGTGGAAACGTGCGTGTCCTAGCGGTTGATGACGACACTTCAATTCTTGAACTTCTCAAGTTGGCAATTGAGATGCTGGGTGATTACCAAGTAACGATTGCAAAATCCGGCCCTGAGGCTTTGGCCAAAATTGGTCAAGCGCGAGTTCCGTTTGATTGCTTTTTGCTTGATATCCAGATGCCTCAAATATCAGGTGTTGAAGTGTGTGAAAATATTCGCGCGCATGCAGGTTATGCTGATACGCCGATCATCATGCTTACGGCAATGTCGGAAAAACGCTATATCGACAGCGCATTTGCCGCTGGGGCAACCGACTATTTGAGCAAGCCATTTGACCTTGTGGATCTTAGGGCGCGCATTCATCTTGCCCAGAAAAGCTTGGGTGAACAGCCTCAATCAGGCACGCTTAAGGCGATTGTAAAAGGGTTGATTGAAGAAAACCCATACAAAATTGACGACCCTATTCCGATGCAGGATGTTGATCACACACTAAGCCCCGAAGTTTTTGGAAATTACCTGAATGAACTGCATCGCATCCAGTATTTGCGGACCAGAATTTTCGCGATCCAAGTATTGAACACTGATTCGATCTTTTCCTATTCCACTGGGCTAGAGTTTCGCGATCATATGACCGACATCACCGAAGTCATATCCGGTCAACTGTGCGGTGCCGAGGGGCTGACATGTTATAGAGGCAGCGGCGTGTTTTGCTGTGTAATCGATGGTCAATATGAAGAGATTTTGGAAGAACTTCCGCGAGAACTAGATATCGGAATTTCGAGCCTGGGAATGGTTTTCAGAGATGGATCACATGTTGGTGTCAGGTTCGAAATTGGTGCTCCGATTACTCCAGGATTGTTTTCAAAAATGTCAGTAACGAACTTGATTGGAAACGCCACGCAGAACCTTAGAACGCCGAGCAATACCGGCCCGTTATCAATTCACGCATCCGGCTGAAATTGGTTAACAGACAAACGCCTAAACCACCCGCTCAACCATCATCTTCTTAATCTCTGCTATCGCCTTGGCAGGGTTCAACCCTTTAGGGCAAGTTTGCGTGCAGTTCATGATCGTGTGGCAGCGGTACAATTTGAACGGATCTTGCAGCTCGTCCAACCGTTCGCCCGTTGCTTCATCGCGGCTGTCAATTATCCAGCGATAGGCGTGCAACAAAGCTGCCGGGCCAAGGTAACGGTCTGAATTCCACCAATAGCTTGGGCAAGATGTCGAACAGCACGCGCACATCACGCATTCGTACACACCGTCAAGTTTTTTGCGGTCTTCAATGCTTTGCTTCCATTCCTGCGCCGGACGGTTGGTTTTGGTTTCCAGCCACGGCATGATGCTGGCATGTTGCGCATAGAAATGCGTCAGGTCAGGGATCAAATCCTTGACCACCTCAGTATGAGGCAACGGATATATCTTAACGTCGCCCTTAATTTCATCCATGCCATAAATACAGGCTAACGTATTAATGCCGTCGATATTCATCGCACAAGACCCACAAATCCCTTCGCGGCAAGACCGCCGGAACGTCAATGTCGGGTCAATCTCCGATTTGATCTTGATCAGAGCGTCCAGAACCATCGGCCCGCAAGTATCCATATCAACGTGATAGGTATCGACACGCGGATTTGCACTGCTGTCGGGATCATAACGATAGATCTTAAAGGCGCGCGTGTTCTTGGCACCCGCTGGTTTCGGCCACGATTTGCCGATTGTCATGCGGCTATTTTTAGGGAGCGTTAGTTCTACCATGTCCTCGACCTCCTCAATAAACCCGCGCTTTTGGCGCGATTTTCTTCACATCAATGCCGCCATCTTTCTTTGACATGCGCGGCTCCAAATGCACATCACGGTACGTTAGATCAACGTTCGCCCCATCAATCCGCGCCAGTGAATGCTTGCGCCAGATCTTGTCATCGCGGTCTGGATAATCTTCATGTGCATGCGCACCGCGGCTTTCTTTGCGGGCTTCTGCGGCAACAATTGTTGCCATCGCATTTGGCATCAAGTTGGTCAGCTCAAGCGTTTCCATCAAATCACTGTTCCAGATTAACGAGCGATCCGTCACATGCAGATCACTGACCTTACCAGCGACGGATTTCATTTTCTCAACCCCTTCGGCCAGCGTTTTATCTGTTCGGAAAACGGCCGCATCATCCTGCATCGTGCGTTGCATTTCATCGCGCAGATCAGCCGTCGGTGTGCCACCACTGGCATGGCGCAGCCCATCAAAACGATCCATCGCCATTTCAACCGAGGCCTCATTCAGCGGCGCGTTTGGCGCATCCGCATCGACAATCTCGCCCGCGCGAATAGCCGCTGCACGGCCAAAGACGACGAGGTCGATCAGCGAGTTGGAACCCAGTCGGTTGGCCCCGTGCACCGATGCACAGCCCGCTTCACCCACGGCCATCAAGCCCGGCAATATTCGGTCGTGATCACTGGCAGTTGGATCAAGAACTTCGCCCCACAGGTTGGTCGGGATGCCACCCATATTGTAATGCACCGTTGGCAACACTGGAATCGGTGCTTTGGTCAAATCAACACCAGCAAAAATCTTCGCACTTTCTGTGATGCCTGGCAGGCGTTCAGCCAAGGCTTCGGGCGGCAGGTGGTTCAGGTTAAGATGCAAGTGATCTTTGTTCGGCCCAACACCGCGTCCCTCGCGGATTTCCAGCGTCATACAACGCGAAACCACATCGCGTGACGCCAAGTCCTTATAAGTCGGCGCATAGCGTTCCATAAACCGCTCGCCTTCCGAGTTGGTCAAATACCCGCCTTCACCGCGCGCGCCTTCGGTAATCAAAACACCCGCACCGTAAACGCCAGTTGGGTGGAACTGCACAAACTCCATGTCCTGCAACGGCAGACCTTGGCGCGCCACCATGCCACCACCATCACCAGTACATGTATGGGCCGATGTCGCACTAAAATAGGCGCGGCCATAACCACCCGTCGCTTGCACCACCATCTTGGCATTAAAGCGGTGGATCGTGCCGTCATCCAACTTCCAAGCAATGACACCCTGACACGCGCCATCTTTATCCATGATCAAATCTATGGCGAAATATTCAATGAAAAACTCGGCCTTTTGCTTTAGGCTTTGGCCATAAAGCGTGTGCAAAATTGCATGACCAGTTCGGTCGGCAGCAGCGCACGTTCGTTGCACCGGCGGGCCTTCGCCAAATTCCGTGGTGTGACCACCAAAGGGGCGTTGGTAAATCTTTCCATCTTCGGTGCGCGAAAATGGCACCCCGTAATGTTCCAGCTCGTAAACCGCTTTGGGGGCTTCCTGCGCCAGATATTCCATCGCGTCCGTATCGCCCAGCCAGTCAGATCCCTTAACCGTGTCATATAAATGCCAATGCCAATGATCCGGGCCCATGTTAGATAGACTGGCGGCAATACCACCTTGCGCCGCAACAGTGTGGGAACGCGTTGGGAAAACCTTGGTGATGCAGGCAGTCTTCAATCCCTGCTCGGCCATGCCCAACGTGGCGCGCAAACCTGCACCCCCCGCCCCAACAACAACGACGTCATAATTGTGATCAATGTATTCATATGCGGGCATCAGGACTCTCCGAAAAACTCAGGCAGTAAAGGCGATTTTGGCAACCGAAAAGGCGCCAGCAATGGCAAAGCCACGCCAGACAAGGGCATTCGCGATCAGCGACAACATTAAGGTGCGTTCACCGTGGATGTAATCAACAATGATTTCCTGAATACCCAGGCGCGCATGGCGAAAGGCAACAACGAAAAAGCCGATGGCAATCAGGGCATGAAAGGGATGGCTGTAGGTTTCAAGCACTGCGGCGTGGCCCTCGCCGAGGTTGCTCATGAACGGATACAGGAACATCGCACCAAGTGGGATCAAGGCAATCGCGGTTAAGCGTTGCGACATCCAATGGCCGGTGCCATCCTTGGCTGACCCTAAACCCTGAACGGCCTGATGATCGGTTTTGAACGACATGGCGTGGCCTCCTTATAAGGTCAGATAAATTGAAAACGTGGTGAACAGGATCGACAGGATGATCACATACCAACCAGTGCGAGAACTTTCGCCGAGGCCAAGGCCTTTACCAAAATCCCACCGCAAATGCCGCACACCATTAAAGAAGTGATACCAAAACGCCCAAAGCGAGATCAGTAAAACAAACGAGCCCAGCCAACTGGTCAACAGACCATCAACGAAACTGAAATAATTTTCGGATGTGGCCGCCGCCAAAAACCACCAGACGATCAACACAAGCGTCAAAGTCAGCCCGGCACCGGCAATCCGATGCACAATCGACATCATCATGCCTTTTTCGCGGCGGTATATTGTTAGATGGGGCGACAGTGGTCGATTGCTTTTTGGTATGTCAGCCATAAAGGCCCCCTGTAGCTTGGCAAATTAAAGGGTCGCAGTTGCTCCTTTATGGGTCGATAGTGTACCAAGTTAAACCGCAAAGTTAGGTTCTACGGTCATAAACTTGGGTATTTCTGGAATTGTGGTTGATACAATTGCACCGGTGATATCCCGTAGGAAATTGACTGTTTTTTAGTTTCAGCCTTTTCACAACTGAAACATTATTAATTGGCCAGTCGGAAAATTTGCCTCCAATAATTTCGATTGCACTTGAAAGCTCCGCGGGTATTGCTTGAGTTATCACTATAATCTTACCAAGCCGTTGAAGCCAGTCAAACGGCAAAATATTGTAAATGGAATATTTCACAATGGAAATTGAAACCCACTTTAAACGCTCCAACATTTTGTCCATCGCCGTTCTAATGGCACTGGCGTTCACACCAACAAGCGCCGTCGCGCATAAGCCCGAAGAAGTTAAGGCGGCTGTCGTTGAGTCATTGGTCCACGAATTCTCGGCACGCCAACTTGGACGAAAATGTCGCTCTTTGTCCTTTAACATCGGAGGCGCGTTCAAGGCAGCAAAGGCGCTGAAGGCAAGTATGGAGGCGGCGGGCCATAAAAAAAGCGAAGTGAACAAAGCTGCACTTTCAATTTCAATCAAAAAACAGAGCGCAGCGGCGACAAAACTGATTGTTTCAAAAGGCGTCGATACAAGTGACAAAAGCACATATTGCGCCGTTGGCCATGCAGAAGTAGAAGCAAAATCGGCGATTGGCGCTTTGTTGAAGGCTAAATAGAATTTGGCCAGATTTTCAAACGACCGGCATTTATGAACTAACTATTGAAGTGAGAGACATGACAATTAGCAAACTATTTACCCTAGCTCTGGTTTCCTTTTTCACCATGAGCACATTCGCATTCGCCGCAGATCCGGTG
>JBLHMX010000081.1:0-11697 GCA_047622625.1 Paracoccaceae bacterium
CGTGGAACATTTCTGTGTCGATCGCGTTCATCTTTTCCGGGCGCGAAAGCGCGACTTCGGCGATGTGGTCCTTGATGGTGATCGTTACTCGTTCGGTCATTTGACGCCTCGTTTCGGTTTGGTGACCAGATTGTCTTGTTGCAACCCCAACCGCAAGCTTTACACTAAAGAAAATCCCGACAAAAAGGTCAAAACCATGCGGTGGATATTCAGGCTTCTTGTAATTTTGGTTGTGTTGGTTGTTGGCGCGGTCTTCGTGATATCCTTTATCCCAGCAGAGCGCATAGCGGGCTTTGCAACGCAGGAAATTTCAGCACGCACCGGGCGCGATGTTTCTTTTAGTGGTAAGATCAAACCGGTTTTCTTTCCAATCTTAGGCGTGAAAACCGGGGCGTTTAGTATCGGAAATGCGGATTGGAGCGATGAGCCCGAAATGTTAACAGCGCAAAGCCTGTTGGTCGGGGTCGAATTGATGCCGCTGCTTTCTGGCAGGGTGAAGCTGAAAGAATTCAGGTTGGAAGGCGTCGATATCAGACTGGAAAAAGCACAAGATGGGCGCGCGAATTGGGAGCTGGATCAGACCGACGCAGCCATCACGGAAACCACGGCATCGTCAAGCGGCTTGCCAGAATTTTCACTTAAAATCGGCCGGGTCACAAATGGTCGTATCACATTCATCGACCGCCAAGCCGGCACCGAAACATCGGTTAATGGCATCGATTTGACCCTGAGAATGCCAGATTTTGCCGGCGAAGCTATTCTATCCGGGGCAGTTTCCTATAACGATCAAAAGGTCACATTTGACGGCAAGCTGTCCGGTCTTGGCCCCTTACTGACGGGTGCGTTGACCGATGTGGATCTGAACATCGGTGGTGGCTTTGGCGCGATTAAGTTCATGGGGCAGGCGGGCCTGAGCCCACTTGTGGCAGCGGGGGCTCTGAATGTCAGCGTAAATGATATGAATGTCGTAGGACTATTGGCTGGAATTGGCGATTTTGCTGCTGGCAAGTTAAAAACTGCCAGCGTTGAAACCAAATTGACTTACAGCGAAGACGGGTCATTATTTTTCCGCGATGCGGAGGTTCTGATCGATAAAAACCGGCTGACGGCAGATATCGACATCACCCAAGGCGAACGGTTGTTCGTGACCGCCAAGCTGGTTGGTGGTGACCTTGATTTTTCCAGTTTAACTGGTGGTGGCGATGCCAGCGGCGCATCCGAAACGACCGGCTGGTCGACAGACCCGATCGATCTTGCTGTCTTGCATCTGCTTGATGCCGATATTGGCTTTGCCGCAGCTTCTGTAAACTTGGGGATGGCTAGACTAGGTGAAACCCGCCTGCGCGCCAAATTGGATCAGGGCCGCCTCGCAATTGATTTAACGAAGGTTGTGACTTATGGCGGCGCTGTGTCGGGTGAATATGTAATCAATGCACGCGGCGGCTCGTCTATGGGTGGCAATCTTGCTGGCTCGGCAATCCAACTTCAACCTTTGTTAACCGACCTGGCCGATTATGATCGCCTAATCGCTGGTGCATGGGGAAAGGTAAAGTTTCTGACATCTGGCAACAGCATTGACGCAATGATGAACAACCTTTCCGGATCAGGGCGCATGGATATTGGTGCGGGCGAACTTATTGGCCTTGATTTAGCAGGTATGTTGCGAAACCTTGATGCATCTTTTCGCGGCTCCGACAACAAAACAATATTCAGCGAAATATCAGGCAGCTTTGCAATCACCGACGGGGTTTTGGCAAATGACGACCTAGTATTTAGTTCCGGTCATTTGGACGCAACGGGGGCCGGGCAGGTGGATATCGGGGCACAATCGATGAACTACCGCGTTGTTCCCGTGGCGTTTTCGGGGGAAAGCGTTGCCAGCGGGGCAGGTATCAGCGTACCTGTTTTAATTGATGGGCCGTGGTCGAATTTGAATTTCCGCCCAGATTTACAAAGCCTGTTTGACACCGAATTGGACAAACAAAAAGCTGATATCGAAGCCCGGACTAAGGCCAATATTGAGAAAACCAAAGAAGAAGCCAAACAGCGGCTAAAAGAAGAGGCAGATAAGGCGTTGAAGAAAATTGCTGAAGACGCCCTGAAAAAGGCGCTTGGGCTCGACTAAATCACGCTTTTTTAGCTTCTAATTCCGGTCTCAAATTCCTGCGCCAGTTGGGAAACATGTTCCACCAAAAACGCAAGGTCACTGACCTGCGTGCGGTGATTGGTGATGTTGACGCGTATCGCCAGTTTACCGTCGATGCGCGTTGTTGATGGTGCTGCAAGCCCGCGTTCCTGCAGTTCAACTACGATTTCGCCGTTTAACTGATCAAGCTCGGCCTCATCAAGCCTGATCGAGTGGGCGCGAAAACACGCGATGTTAAGCCAGACTGGCACCAGCATTTCCAAACCGTCCTTGACGTCAACCATTTCGGCCAAAGCTCGCGCCAGATCGCAATTATCTGCGATTTTATCGCCAATCCGTTCCAAACCAAAATGCGACAGATGATACCAAACCTTAAGCGCACGAAACCCGCGTGAAAGTTCGGGTCCATATTCACAGGCCCAAGGGTTTCCGGCCGCGAGTCCGCGCGCCGCGCCTTCCAGATATTCGGGCCTCTCGGAAAATGCGCGGCGCTGTGCTTCGCCGTCACGCATCAAAATGAACCCTGCATCGTAATTAACATGCATCCATTTATGAAAATCAAATGCTAGCGAGTTCGCCCGCTCGATGCCTTTGGCCAGCGGTTTCAATTGCTCATTCAACACCACAAGCGAGCCAAACGCCCCATCTACATGGAACCAGAGGCCATGCTCGTCCGCGATATCCGCCAGCTCATTCAAAGGATCGAACGAGCCGACATTGACAGTGCCAGCCGTGCCGATCAGGCAAAAAGGCTGCAAGCCATCGGCCTTGTCTTGTTCAATCGACTGGCGCAATGCGGCGGTATCCATCCTGTAGTTTTTGTCGACCGGAATCGATCGTAGCGCTGCTTGGCCAAGACCAAGAATGTCAAAACTTCGCTCGATGCAACTATGCGCTTGTGCCGACGTGTAACCTACCATTTGGGCGGCGACATTATTGAGCCCAGTTTTTCGCAAAGCTAGACCACCGTGGGTTTCCCGCGCAGCCTTTAACGCAATCAAAGTGGCCATCGACGTTCCGGATACAACTAGTCCGCCAGCCGTTGGCGGGAATTCAAACATCTGCCGCACCCAATTAATGACCAGTTTCTCAACTTCATTGGCGACATGATCGCGCCCTCCCAAATTGGCGTTCATTGCAGCAGCAAAAATATCTGGAATGACACCATCAGGCGTGCCTGCGCCGTGCACCCAACCAAAAAAACGCGCATGAGTGTTGCCGACATTATATGGCAGGAAATCCGCAGCAATTTGCGACGTCAAGTCCGACCGCGAGCGCCCTTTCAACGGCAGTGGCGCATGCAACGCTTCCTTGATTTCAGCAGGTACGCTTTGCCAAACAGGCGCTTGTTCGCGCTGTTGCATATGATCGATTGCTGCATCCAGCGCGCGGTGAGCCTCAAGACGGAAGTCAGACCAGTTCGAAGGATCTAGCGTAGTTTTGTCTGTCATCTGCCAGCCTTTGTGGTGATTTGGTATAGTCTGTCATCTGAATGATATGTGGGCAAGATGTCCAAATGATTTTACGTGACAGCACCAAGTTCATGTAATTTGAGCCGCGCAAAAGAAAAACCGCAACATCCTAAAGATGCGCGGTTTTTCCCGTGGAAACGATTAAACCGGAATTAGTTTTATCGCTACTTGCGGGTCTGAGGCAAACCGTCCCCGCAAATTCATTTCTGGAATTCGGTTAAACGACTACGGGCACCACGCGCGAGGCCAAGACTTCACCGATACGTTCTTGTGATTTCATCTCGTCGCCACCGTCAACTGCCGTGACTTCGCGTGTCAGACGTTCAAGGGCGGCTTCATAAAGCTGACGTTCGGAATATGATTGCTCGCGCTGCTCATCATTGCGGTGCAAATCGCGCACCACTTCAGCAATCGAAATCAAATCACCCGAGTTAATTTTTTGTTCGTACTCCTGCGCGCGGCGCGACCACATCGCGCGTTTAACACGGGCACGGCCTTTTAACGTTTCCATTGCCCGATCAATGACAGCCGGGCTAGACAGGCCGCGCATGCCAACCGCGATGGCTTTGTTGGTTGGGACCCGCAATGTCATTTTGTCTTTTTCAAAGGCGATGACAAACATTTCCATTTCAAATCCAGCGATTTCTTTCACTTCGATTTCAACTACTTTTCCCACACCATGTGACGGGTAAACAACAAATTCGTTTGGTTGAAATGGCGCAGATTTGTTTGATTTTGACATATGCTTCTTTTCCTCATGTTCCCGACTTACTCGGGGTTTTTATAATTTTTGGTACACAAACCTACACCGCGCCAGACACACTGGATCGTTGTAGATTTTCGGAATTTTAGGGCGATCCGCTGGCAAAATTTCGATGATTGTTCAGCGTGATAACTTTCAGAATTAGGCCTTCTTAACACCTACCATATCACAAAAATGACTTGGTTCATAGCGCTGCACTGCAGCAACCGCCATAAGGCCTTATTTTACAGGCGATAACAGCTGAATCTATGCGCCAAACCGCCCGAAAATCAGGCAGGTTTTCGGGCTTAAGCGAATCAGTTTTTAGCCGCCTTCGCCAGGAGCTTCTGAGAAATATTTCTCAAGTTTGCCTTCTTCGCCATCGCGTTTCTCAGCGTCGGGAAGTGGGTCTTTTTGCGATACAATAACCGGCCACATTTCGGAATACTTGCGGTTAAATTCAACCCACTTTTCCATGTCAGGTTCGGTATCAGGTCTGATCGCATCTGCGGGGCATTCCGGCTCGCAAACGCCGCAGTCGATACATTCGTCCGGATGGATGACCAGCATGTTTTCACCTTCGTAGAAACAGTCGACTGGGCAAACTTCGACGCAGTCGGTGAATTTGCAGGCGATGCACGCATCATTTACGATATAGGTCATGGCGGGACTTTCTTGGGTATCAGTTGGGCAAAAGTACGATTTCACCGCTATCTATTTTTGCAACCCGCGTCAATCGGAACGCAGCACAACTTTACGTTTCCTTACCTTTCATGCGCAACACGGCGCGGCGGTCTTGTTTTGTTGGTCGACCACCGCGTTCCACCAGCGGTTTAGAACTCGGTTCTTCCGGTGGGGTCAGGTCATTGTATAGCGCCTGCGCCTCATCAGCCGGACCGCGTCTTGAGCCGATGTCGACAATCTCGATCACCCGGATGCGCTGTTCCTGGGCGAATGTCAGCGTGTCACCGGCCCCGACAACGGCGCTGGATTTCAGGATTTTCTGCGAATTCACCCGCACATGGCCGCTGGTAATCACTTTGCCGCTTAAGGTACGGGTCTTGAAAAACCGGGCAAAATATAACCATTTATCAAGACGGATTGTTGGCCGGGCTTCGTTCACATTAGCCTTTTTCTTTTAGCGCCATCAGGGCCGCAAACGGATTATCCGGATCGATCGGTTTGTCAGCCTTCGGTGGGCGGGCCGACATCTTTTTGTCCGCGTCTGGTTTCTTGCGATCCTTGCCGCGATTAGGTTTTCCGCCGGTCTTAGGTTTGGCATTTTCGCGCTTGGTATGGTCAGGGCGTTTTTTCACAGGTGCCCAAGTAAAGGTGTAAAACACCTCAATTTCGGGTTCAACGGGCTCAGTCGGAGCTGCTTCAATGGCGTCAGCTTCGTCGGTTGTTGTAGCCACTTCTTCGGGCTTGGCATCAGGTTTGGCCTTAACTTTTTCGCGCTCGCCGCGTTCAGCTTTATATCCTAACCCACCCATCAAATCAGAGAATTGATCCAGTGTCATACCTGTGATCGATAACATATCGGGCGTGGCTTCAAACCCGCCGCGGCTGTCTTGACTGCGGGTCATGTCGGCAAGGCGTTCCAACATATCAATGCGAATGGCGCGACTGCCAGCCAACCTATAGCCAGATTTTTCGTAGTAACCTTCAGGCGCATCAGCAACCGCTGGCACAGTCACCAATCCGGGCGGTGGGGTTTCTGGAAATTCGTCGATCCCTTGGGCCAAAGACCAAAGAACAAGCCGCAGACGCGTTGGCGCGGGCTTCAGCATCAATTGTTGAAAGATCGTATATTGGCCGAACCGCACGCCCTGTTTGCGCAGTAATCCGCGCGCGTCCTGATCCAGATCTTTGATTTCTTGGGCTACAGCAGAACGGGGTAAAACCCCAAGCTCTTCAACCACACGAAAGGCCACGCCCTTTGCGATACCAGTGATGGCTTCATCTCTTTGCAGCGCCAACAACGGCTCAAACAAAGCTGCGATCTTGCGTTCGATAAAATGCCCGAGGCGGCGGCGTACTTTTTCAGCGACGTCCGGTCCAGCCTCGTCATCGACAAAAACATCGATGCCAGGATTTAGAGCGTCCGCGCCTTTGATCAGCTTGCCAATTGCCGCATCGCCCCACATCAATCCACCCTGTTCGGTGAAATCAATTTCGGTGTCAGGTGCGTTATAAAACCGATCTGAACGCAGATTAAATTCGGGCTTTAACGCTGCCATTCCTGCGGCCCTAAGGGTCTTGGATTCTTCCGGTGTGGCGTTGCTGTCTTGTTGAAATCTAAATCCACTAAGCTTGCCAACGAATTGGCCCTCAACTTCGACTTCACCCTTATCGTTCACTTTGGCCACAAGGCTCTCCTTTTGTTTCAAGCGGCGCAGCAAAACGCTGGTGCGCCGATCGACGAATCGTTGGGTCAGGCGTTCATGTAGGGCGTCTGACAACCTGTCTTCCACAGCACGGGTTTCCCCTTGCCAGTGATTTGCATCTTCTAGCCATGTTTTTCGTTGGGAAACATAGGTCCAGGTGCGAATAAATGCCAATCTTTTCGATAATGTGTCTATGTCGCCATCGGTTCGGTCGATTTTGCGGATTTGTTCAGCCAGCCAATCGTTGGGCACATGGCCAGTTCCTTGCAGAAACCCAAACATTTTCCCGAGCAACCCTGCGTGCTCACCGGCTGAAATATTGCGAAAATCCGGTATTTGGGCAATGTCCCACAAAAGCCGCACATCACGACCAGACGCCATGCGATCTGAAATATCCGGCATGTCCGATAGGGCTTTCAATGCTCGCAGATCGTCTGCCTGGCGCGCGCGCATCAACCATTCGTTTTTGCTGGGCCGCTCAAGCGAGCCAATAAGCGCCGCAACTGTCCCAAGTTCCAGTGTTGAATTGCGCCAATGTAGTTTCTTTATTGGCGTGAACTGGTGATTTTCTATCGCCTCAATTACTTCGGGGTGCAACGCCCCCGCTTCGCCGGTAACGCCAAACGATCCGGGTTGTAAGTACCGCCCAGCCCGCCCGGCAATTTGGGCCAGCTCGTTAGGGGCAAGTCCGCGCATTCGATGGCCATCAAATTTCGCTAACCCGGAAAACGCGATGTGGTCAATATCAAGGTTCAAGCCCATGCCAATTGCATCGGTGGCCACCAAATGATCGACGTCACCGTTTTGATAAAGCTCAACTTGGGCATTGCGCGTGCGCGGACTAAGTGCGCCCAAAACCACGGCCGCGCCTCCTTTTTGGCGGCGTAAAAGTTCCGCCATGCCGTAAACATTGTCCACCGAGAACCCAACAATGGCCGAACGCGCCGGCATGCGCGAGATTTTACGTGGGCCAGAGTAGGTTAGTGTTGAAAACCGTTCGCGGTGCATAAAGCTGACCTTAGGCACAAGCGAGTTGATCGCGCCCCGCATGGTATCGCTACCCATAAATAAAGTTTCATGGGTGCCCCGCGCGTTCAACAACCGGTCTGTAAACACATGGCCGCGTTCAGGATCAGCACAAAGTTGGATTTCATCCACGGCCAGAAAATCTGCCCCATTGCCAACTGGCATAGCCTCAACCGTGGCGACCCAATATTGGGCCCGCGCCGGAATAATGCGTTCTTCGCCAGTAACCAAAGCCACGACCGATGGGCCGCGCAGGGCAACGATTTTGTCATAAACTTCGCGGGCCAACAGGCGCAGTGGCAGGCCGATCACCCCGGATTTATAGCCAAGCATCCGTTCAATAGCGTAATGGGTTTTGCCAGTATTTGTTGGCCCCAAAACCGCAACGATGCGTCCTTCAGTGTGGCTCATTTGCCGGACTTCCTGTTGGCTTAAACCGAAAGGCACTGGTTTCAAGGAATAGCATGCGATGCAAGCGAAATTTCACTGAACGTTGACCAACAACAGTTGAATCCAAGCTGCGTCAGCCTATAAAGACGTGCCTTGCGTTTTTTCTTCCAAGCGTTCAATCGCCGATTCAAGGTTGGGCCGATGTGGGTGGATGTCATGGGCCGCGCGATAGGCCTTTAGCGCGGCTTCCGGGCGGTCTAAATGTTCGTAGATCATGCCAAGCCCGGCTAAGGCGCCAAAGTGGTGGGGATTAAGCGTCACCGTGGTTTGAATATCTGCGACCGACAGACCGAATTCTTCCATCATAAAAAAGGCAGTGGCGCGCGCGTTCCAGCCTTCGGCAAATTCAGGCGCATGGTCAGTCAGGGCGGTCAAATGTTCAACGGCTTTTTCAAGATCACCACTTTGCATGGCGCGTCGACCTCGTTCCAACAACAAGTCCATAGCATCCGACCCAGATACTGACCAAGCTTTCTGGATGCGTTTTTCCACGGCCCGCCAATTGCCATCAACTGGCTCCAACAATTGGGCGTATAGCGCGTCAAGTTCTTGCGTATCGGTTTGCGCAGACGCCGGCGATGCCATAATCGACAAAAAGAGCGCAGTTGCCGCAACGAAAGGGGTGATATTTTGGAAGATGCGAACCATATCGGTTTTAATGGTAACCTATTCGTTTTAGAATGCACGCGAAACCCGCGGCAAAAAGCAAAGGATAACGCATGAGTGATATAATCAATGGGGCAGTTGAAGCCTTACAAGCGAAACTTGGCGACAGTGGATTTGACTCGTCGGTAAAGTTTACGATCGGCGATGAGGGTTCTGTTGTAGTTGACAGTCAAGGCGCACGTGCAAGTGACGAAGAAACAGAATGCACGTTGACAGCCGATGCTGATACGTTTCAATCGATGATGGATGGTTCATTAAATCCAACGGCTGCATTTATGACCGGCAAACTGTCCGCTGATGGCGATATGAGTATTGCAATGAAACTGGGTGCTTTGCTTGCATAAAGCAAGCGGTTCGGAAAACGTACTCTTTTGGTAAATTCAAAATATCGGGGCATAGTTTTACATGCGCGACGTTAAACATGCATAACGCACCGCTTTATAATTCCAACGCCCAGGGGCCGAAAAACGGTCAGGCTTTCTGGGTTGAAGCCTCGGATGGGGTGCGGCTGCGCGTGGCGTTTTGGGACGCTGCAAAAGACGCCAGCAAAGGCACGGTCTTAATTTTCCCGGGCCGCACTGAATTTATCGAAAAATATGGGCTCTGTGCGCGAGAATTTCACAAACGAGGTTATGCCACGGTAACACTCGATTGGCGTGGTCAGGGGCTTTCTGATCGACTGGCCCCTAATCGCAAACTTGGCCATGTGGACCAGTTTGTCGATTACCAAAACGACATTGATGCGATGATGCAGTTGTTGAAGGCGCAAGGCCTGCCAGAACCCTATTTCATGTGCGGCCATTCAATGGGTGGCACAATCGGTTTGCGCGCGTTGCACAATGGTTTGAATGTTGAGCGAACGGTTTTCAGCGCACCAATGTGGGGTCTGACGATTGATCCCTTGTGGCGTCCGCTGGTGCAGGCCGTGGCAATGGGCACGAAAACTGTAGGCCTAGGCGAAGAATTCGCGCCTGGCACCAACGAACAAAACTACATTCAATCACATGGTTATGAAAACAATGTTCTGACATCTAGCGAAGAATGTTGGGATTATCTGGCGGGGCTAGTTCGCGCGCACCCGGGTTTGGAAATTGGTGGTCCCAGTGTACAGTGGCTGCATGCCGCTTTGATCGAAACCAAGGAACTTGCGGCGATGAGCCCGCCTGATCACGAAGTTTACACTATGATTGGCAGCGAAGAAAAAGTCGTCAACAAACGAGACGTGATTGAATATATGGGGAAATGGCCCAACAGTCAGACAAGCATCGTGACAGGTGCGCGTCATGAAATCCTGATGGAAACCCCAAGCATTCAGCGGCGTGCCCATATCATGATCGATGCGTTTTTTTCGGGCTAAAGTTAACCTACCAGTAACTGCATCGCCTGTTCGTGCAGCGCCTTTGTGCCCGCCGCCAAAATCTGCCCACCGTCATAAGCTGGCCCGCCGCGCCAATTGGTCACTATGCCGCCCGCGGCCTCGATCACAGCTATCGGTCCTTGCACATCAAAAGCGTTTAAACCGCTTTCAATCACCAAATCGATTTGACCCGCCGCAAGCAAGCCATAGGCATAACAATCCAAGCCATAGCGCGTAAGTTTCGTCTTTTCAGATACCGCCCGAAAAGCAGCGCCTTCGGCTGGTGTGCCGACTTCTGGAAAAGTGGTGAATAGAATTGCGTCTTTAAGTTGGTCAATCTGGCGCACAGCTAATTCAGACCTGCCTTGTGGCCCCGTTACATAAGCCTCGCCAAATCCGCCGCAGAACCGTTCGCCAATGTACGGTTGGTCGATCATGCCGTATATCGGTGCAGCCCCGTGGTTCACGGCGATCAAGATGCCCCAGGTGGGCGTGCCGCTGATATAACTGCGCGTGCCGTCAATCGGGTCCAGAACCCAAGTGAAACCGCTGGTACCCGCGATTGGTGGGAATTCTTCGCCAAGAACACCGTCATCCGGGCGTAGCTTTGACAAAACATCCCGCATCGCTGTTTCAGCACCTCGATCGGCAATTGTCACAGGGTCAAACCCAGTTTGGAGCTTGTTTTCAGCCTGAATAGCAGGATCACGGAAATGCGCCAAAGTCACCGGACGTGCAGCATCGGCCAGCGCGTGAGCCGTGGCAATCAATTCGGTTTGCAGGGATTTTGAAAGATTTGACATGGTGGTCTCCGCTGGAAGGCTGAGTGGTTATCCAGCGGAGATATTCACATCAAGACAGTGTCGTCAATGCGCTCTAGGCGGCGTCGCTTAAAACGCGCGCCAAATCAAACAGACGCCGACGCTGGTTTTCTGGAATGGCATAGTAAGACCGCACCAGTTCCAAAGCTTCTTTATCCGCAAGCAGGTCCCCAAGCGGGCTGTCGACCGCTGTTTCAGTGCCGTCGCTTTCTAGTCCTTCAAAGAAGAACGAGATAGACACATCCATCGCGTGCGCAATATCCCAAAGCCGCGAAGCGCTGACACGGTTCATGCCAGTTTCGTATTTTTGAATTTGCTGAAATTTAATGCCAACTGCCTCGCCAAGCTGTTGCTGAGTCATGCCCACCATCCAGCGGCGATGGCGCACGCGCTTGCCTACATGTACATCAACCGGGTGTTTCATTGTTTTACTCCTTAGTTCCCTCATTGGTATATTAAGCAATTATCGTGCCAAAAAGCGCGAATTTTGCCAACCTGTCTAAAAAGACAGGTGCCAATTTTTCTATGTAGCTGTAAATCAAAGAAAGTTTATTATTTCACAGTTTCGTGATGCCACAATATTTGCGGTATCGATCTGCGCGATAGCTCAATCTAAAGATGAATCGCATT
>JBLHMX010000082.1:0-11688 GCA_047622625.1 Paracoccaceae bacterium
TTTTGCCCTGTCTGACCTTGGCCTTTCATCCCTTGATGGATCGGTAATACTACATGGGCGGCTTGGTCAGGAAAATGGCAAGAAGGCGATTTGTGTGACGCGCAGCGCGTCGTCTTCTTCACAGGGCCCCGTTCTTAACCTGCAACCCGCCATGCCGAATGTCACGCAAGTATCGTCACCGGATGATACCCAGCCCGTGGATCACACTGCTCAGGCATCGATGCCCGAAGATTTAGATGCAAACGCTATTCCTCTGGACTAATTAAGGTCAACTCCCCGGCACTTTCCAGATCGCGAATGCCCTGAACCACCGCGTTCATAGACCGATCCGCGTCTTTGGCTTTCACTTCGCCGATTTCACCAACTTCTTCAATCAGTTGTTCGGATAGGCGTTTGGACAGGTTCGCGAACAAGAAGTCGACGGTTTCCTTTTCGCTTATTTGGCCGCCCGCTAAGGCCAGGACCAATATTTCATTGTCGACACCACGCACAACTTTGGCCACGTCCTTAATCTCAATGCGGTCTGGAATGTCGCCAAAGGTAAACATGACTTTGCGCAACTGGTCGGCAAGCTCTGCATCTGCGACTTCAAGGCCGTTTAACAGGCTTTCGCGTGCGCCGCCCGGCGCAAAGTTTAACATCGCGCCGACGCGATCTATGGGATCACCGGGTAAAGCGCCTGCATCCTGAGTGGCATTTGCAGTTTCGCTGATTGCCAGACCAATTTCGGCAATGACCGAAGCGTTAATTTTTCCGATGCCAAGGGCCGATTGTGTTGCCGCCTGCGCAAGGTCTGGTGCCATTTCGGCCAGTATTTCGGCGGCGGTACCGGCTGCAAGCTTTGACAGAACAATCGCGGCAATCTGTGGCGTCTCATTTGAAAGGATAGTCACCAAATCACCCACTTCCATGCTGGAAACCCCGCTCCAGGGATCAAAGGGTTTATCGCTTGTCGGGGTATAGGCAAGGCGTGCAGTCACATCTTCGGTGATAAGGCCGCCCAGGGTCTTGATCGCGCCTTCGACGCCGGGTTTAAAATACATTCCGAGACTGTCAATTTCCACCAAAAAGTCTTGAATTACGGCTAAGATTGTCGGCTCATCAACATAGGAAAGTCCGGCCATTGCATGAACCAACGCGGTGATTTGGCCGGTATCCAAGCCCGAAATCGGCGAAACGCCACCATCGCCTTGTAAGAGACGGATGATTATCGCAGCTTTTTGATCGCGGTTCGGTTGCTTATGGTCAGGTTTCTTACGACCAGAGGTTTCGTGATTGGTCGCAGCTATTGCGCGTTCCAGCACATCAGGTTTTGCAGGCTGGAATGGTTGATAGGACTGAGGGTCCGACAAAATTCCGGCCACTGGTACTGTTTCGGCAGTTGCAAGTTCACGCGGCACGATTTCCCCAATTCACGATTTCCCCCAACACCACCAAAGCACAGGTGGTTTAAGATTGTCTTACGAAACCCGGCCACAAGCTGTGCAATTGGGTTGCAGCCGCAATTATGGGGTGCAAAACTGCGGTCAAATGGAACCCATGGCATCGCAAATAGAACACGACCCCGCAAGATTATTGCCCGCTGGTGATATGGGGATTTTGGTTGAGTTCGGCAGCATTTATGCCCCCAGTATAAATAATGCGGTGTTGGCGTTCGATGCTGCTTTCACAGCCCAGCTGCCAAAAGGCGTGATCGAAACTGTGCCGAGCTTTCGGTCGCTATTGGTGCGGTTTGACCCACTGTCGCTGGTGTTTGAAGATCTAGAAAATCGGTTGCAAACTTTATTGGCAGCGCAGGATTGGTACAGCGCACCGCCGCCGGAAAACCGCCGAAAATGGGTGTTGCCTGTTGTCTATGGCGGCACGCACGGCCCGGAAATTGCCGAGGTTGCCGATCTAATGCAGATGCGTGAAGATCAGGTTGCTGACGCCCATGCTACTGCTGTTCTTAACGTGGCGATGTTGGGGTTTTCCCCGGGTCTCGCATACCTCGGGCAATTGCCGGAAATCTGGCAGTTTCCGCGCCGCACAACGATCAACCCCAAAGTCCCCGCAGGCGGCATACTGGTGGCCGTGCGCCAAACGGTGTTGCCAGCCACAGATATTCCAACTGGTTGGTGGCAAATTGGCCAAACCCCATTTCGCAGCTTTGATCTCACGGGCAAGCAACCGTTTCTGCTTTCACCAGGTGATGAGGTTCGGTTCGAGGTGGTGACCCAAGCGAAATACGCGACGTTTGATATGGATGATTTCCTGCGAAAGGCCCGATCATGAGCGGGCTGAAAATTCTGTCTATATTGCCAAGTGCCACGATCCAAGATTTGGGCCGCACCGGATTATTGCGTTACGGCGTGACGTCTAGCGGCGCAATGGATGCCTATGCTTTGGCTGAAGGGCAAGCATTGTTGGGCAATGGCGCGGATGACGCGGCGATAGAGTTCGCCCAATTTGGCGGGCGGTTTCAGGCGCAAATGGCGATGAGCGTCGCATTTAGTGGTGCACGTATGGAGCTAAGCTTAAACGGTCAACCTATCGGCTGGCGGCAAGTTATTTTGCTTCGCAAAGGCGATATTCTGGATGTTGGCGCGGCCATTGAGGGGGTTTATGGCTATTTGCATGTTTCGGGGGGCTTTCAAACTGATGTTACACTTAAGTCGCGATCAACCCATCTGCGAGCAGGTTTCGGCCATGTTCTAAAGACCGGGCAAGTTCTGGCAATTGGCGCGGCTGACCGTGTGGTCGGAATAAATTGCCTGCCTGCGCGAGACTATTTTAAACAACGTAGCCTGCGCGCGCTTTGGGGGCCACAATCACAGTATTTCGATGCAGAAACGCGTGCAAAATTCGCGGCGGCCAGTTTTGAGGTTTCAAAAATGCGTGATCGCATGGGAATTCAGGTGCATCCTGATTGTGGGCCAATTCTGTCGTCTGCTGGTCTTAGCATTGCATCGGATTCCATTAGTCCCGGCGATATTCAAATTACTGGTGATGGCACGCCTGCGATTTTGTTGGCAGATCGCGGCCCGACAGGGGGGTATCCGCGCATCGCTACGTTGGCCACGGTCGATATGCCGGTTTTGGCACAGATTCCAACGGGCGAAAGTTTCAGCCTTGAGTTTATATCGCGGCAAGCCGCAGTTGCGTTGCTAGCGACGTTTCGCGCAGAAATCGCTACGATGGCGGCTAAAGTAAAACCAATGTTGCGTGATCCGCGTGACATACAGGATTTGTTAGCCTTTAATCTGATCAGTGGCGTGACAGCGGGGAAGTCTGAAGATGAAAATTGACCTGAATTCCGATCTTGGCGAAAGCTATGGGCCTTGGCGTATGGGGCGTGATGCTGAAATGCTGGAAATCGTGACTTCCGCGAATGTCGCTTGTGGTATGCATGCGGGTGATCCCGCCGAAATGGCGCGGATTGTGGCGATGTGTAAAATTCGCGGCGTCGGGATCGGGGCGCACCCTGGGTTTGATGATTTACACGGCTTTGGTCGGCGCAAAATCATCGGCCACACGGACGAGGAGTTACGCGCCCTAATATCGTATCAAATTGGTGCGTTAGAAGGCATTGCCCGGGCAGATGGGGCGAAATTGCGCCACGTTAAAATGCACGGTGCATTGTCGAACATGGCAATGAGTGATCCACGTATTTCACGATTGTTTGTTGAAGCAGTGCAAGCGACGTCGCCTGAATTGCTGGTTATGGCCGTCGCTGGAACGGAAATCCAAAAGGCAGCCGAGGCTGCGGGTGCGCCATTGGTAAGTGAAGTCTTTGCGGACCGCACCTATACCGACATAGGCACGTTGACGCCACGCGATCAACCTGGCGCCGTGATCCATGACGCACATCAAGCAGGCGAACATGTATTACGCATGGTGGACGATCAGGCTGTTACGTCGACCAATGGGGTGAAAAGCCCGGTTAAAGTAGACACGATCTGCGTGCACGGTGACAATCCACAAGCCGTGGCTTTGGCAGCAAACGTGCGCGAGCGGTTGGAAAAAGCCGGAATTGAAGTAACCGCCTTCTGATCTGGTTCCTTTTGACAATGTCCTTAGTGACCAAACGAAAAAACCGCGCCTGAATTCAATCAGACGCGGTTTAAATTTTTCTAACGTCGTAAAAGCCTTAGGCTTCCTTGTCGTCGCCTTTAGCTTCTGCAGCAGGTGCAGCTTCTGTCGATGCGTCGTCGTCGTCGCCAAATTCTTCGCTTGCAGCAGCGCCCATATCATCGAACAATTCTGCGATTTCAAATTCGGCTTCGGCTTCAGCTTCGGCAGCCAAATCACGAATGGATTTGCCTGAGGCTTGAAGTTCAGCTTCTTCAAGCGAACGCGCAACATTGATCTCGATCTTGCAAAGCACTTCTGGGTGCAAAACAACGGTCACGGCGTGCAAGCCGAGTTCCTTGATCGGACGATCCAAAACGATCTGTTTTTTATCAACAGTAAAGCCACCATCAGTGGCTGCATCAGCCGCATCGCGGTTTGAAACAGATCCATAAAGCGAACCCGCATCAGACGCAGAGCGAATAACGATAAACTGTTGGCCATCCAGCTTAACAGAAACGGCTTCTGCTTCGCCTTTGGCTTCAAGGTTTACGGCTTCAAGCTGGGTCTTTTGAGACTCAAAATGCGTTACGTTGTTGGCTGTTGCGCGCAAGGCTTTGCCTTGTGGCAGCAGGAAGTTCCGCGCGTAACCTTGTTTGACGGACACTACATCGCCCATCTGACCAAGTTTAGCGACACGTTCTAAAAGGATAACATCCATAGTCTGATCCCCTTATTTGACGGCGTAAGGCAATAAAGCCAGGAAGCGAGCGCGTTTGATTGCGCGCGCCAGTTCCCGTTGCTTTTTAGCCGATACAGCGGTGATACGGGAAGGCACGATCTTGCCACGCTCGGAAATATAGCGTTGCAGAAGCTTCACGTCTTTATAGTCGATTTTTGGCGCGTTATCGCCCGTAAACGGGCAGGATTTGCGGCGGCGAAAAAATGGTTTAGTTGCCATGATATGGATCCTTTCCGATCAGAAGCGGCGCGGTGGGCGCTCGTCGCGTGAATTTTTATTATGAACAACAACCGATGGGCCTTCTTCGTGGGCCGATACTTTGATGGTCAAAACGCGCATCACGTCGTCATGCAAGCGCATCAGACGTTCCATTTCATGAATCGCCGGCGCAAGAGCGTCGGATTTCAAAAAGGCGTAATGGCCTTTGCGGTTTTTGTTGATCTTATAAGCCATTGTTTTCAGGCCCCAATATTCACTGTCAACGACTTTGCCGCCATTGTCAGTCAAGATCGCACCGAAATGTTCGATTAGACCTTCTGCTTGCGTATTCGACAGGTCTTGTCGCGCAATGAATACATGCTCGTAAAGCGACATATTCTCATCCTTTTCATGCGTGCTTCAAAATGGGCCGTTAATCTTCCGCTGGCCGCATACGAGAGGCATCCGCGTTACATTAGTTACGGAAGATGGCGCGTTATAGCGGGTTTGGCCTTGTGTGCAAGGGGAAAGCGTTGCCTGTTTTTGAATGTGGCACTGGCGCGGCGGGGCACTCTGCCTAAAGGTTATAGTGGGCGGGAATCGGCTTACAAATTCGCAAAGGATCGCCGTTAATTTGGTTAATTGGTGACGATTTTGGTAATTTCCGCGGTTCTGGGGGTCATTGTCACGTGTTTGAGAGGAGATGCCACAAAAACGGTCAGAAAAAACCGTGAATCTGCCTACTTTCAAATGCAACTTAAACGTGGATGGGGCGATAATTATAGGGACGCAGGATGAGTTAAGGGGGGCGGTTTGTTCGGTGAAGTGTGAGTATTATGCGTGTAAGAGTATTTTATGATGACGAAGCTGGTGCGGTAACGGTTGATGTTGTTGGTTTAATTGGCGCGGTGATCGCGTTGGGTCTTTCGACAGCGGAAGTTGTGCGCGGAAGTCTTGAAAATGGTTCGCAAACCACCAGAACCCATTTAGAAGCAATTCAAATTTCTACGAGTTTTGCATCATCCAGCGACGGTGACGATGGATCGTCCACTGGTGCAGGTGGTGGTGGCGACGATGATGCGGCGACTGATGAAGACACGGATGAAGAAGATGAAACCGAAGATTCGGATGACACCGAAGATACAGGCGACGCCGACGATGAAGACACCGGTGACACTGGTGATGAAGATACCGGTGAAACTGGCGACAGCGGCTCTAGCGGCTCGTCGGGCAGTAGTGGTTCAAGTGGCAGCGCTGGCAGCAGCGGTTCAAGTGGTTCGTCCGGCAGCAGCGGTTCCAGTGGCAGTGGCGGTTCCGGCGGTTCGTCGGGCAGCAGCGGTTCCAGCGGCAGTGGCGGTTCCGGCGGTTCGTCGGGTAGCAGCGGTTCCAGTGGCAGTGGCGGATCAAACGGCTCGTCGGGCAGCAGCGGCTATGGTTCCGGTGGTTCATCTGGCGGCAGTGGCTCAAGCGGTAGTTCGGGGAGTAGCGGTTCAAGCGGCAGCAGCGGCAGTTCGGGCAGCAGCGGTTCAAGCGGCAGCAGCGGGTCTGATGGCTCGTGACATTGAAATATACGAATTTTAGGAAGGCTGAATAGATGCCAATTGTTACTGCAAAATTTGAGCGACCTTTGGAGGCAAAGACGCCAACTAGCATTCGTTTGCAGGGGCTTTTTGCCAAGATCTCTTTACGCGAACTGTCCGGTTTCGCTGGTTCGGGTTTTGACGTGTTTGCAGCGGTTCAAAAGCCTTCGGAAAAACCCAACACCCATAGTTCGGACAATAAAGAACAGGACCGCCCCGCAGAAAAGTATTTCTTAAACGGCGCGCAATATTTGACCGGCGGTGTTGGCAACCGATTGGAATTTTCCTGACTTAACGCTCCGTTGTAACGCAGTGAAGCCCGTCCTTTATGCTGGACGCTTGTTATGCGGGGCGGTAGACCTGCCGAAAGAAAAGTTTCGGGGGCGAAATGAGCAAAGCAATTGTATTTCCAGGTCAGGGCGCACAGTCCATCGGAATGGGGCAAGCCTTAGCGGCGGCTTTTCCGGCCGCCAAGACAGTGTTTCAGGAAGTTGACGACGCCTTGGGGCAAGATTTGTCGGGGCTGATCTGGCAGGGCGACATCGCCGAGCTTACACTGACCGAAAATGCGCAACCTGCTTTGATGGCAACGTCGATGGCGGCGATGGCCGCTCTTAGGGCTGAAGGCATTCAAGATGCCGCAATAAGTTTTGTGGCTGGGCATTCTTTGGGCGAATATTCTGCGCTTTGTGCGGCAGGCGTTCTTAGCCTGTCGGATACGGCCAAACTGCTCAAAACACGTGGTCAAGCTATGCAGCGGGCAGTTCCGGTGGGTGTTGGTGCGATGGCGGCCCTGCTTGGGCTTGATTTCGCAGCCGTAAATGATGTTGCGAACGAAGCGGCTCAGGGTCAGGTTTGTCAGGCTGCCAATGACAATGACCCCGCACAAGTTGTCGTGTCGGGCCATAAAGAGGCGGTTGAACGAGCGATCGAGATTGCAAAGGCCAAAGGCGCGCGTCGGGCAGTTTTGCTACCTGTATCCGCGCCTTTTCATTGCGAGTTGATGCGCCCTGCGGCCGAAGTCATGGCCGGGGCGCTTGCCGAAGTTACGTTTAAGGCACCAACAATGCCAGTTGTGACCAATGTTAGCGCCGAAGGGGTTCTTGATCCTGAAGTCATTCGCGCGTCATTGGTCGAACAGATTACGGGTGCGGTGCGCTGGCGGGAAAGTGTGGCGTTTATGGTTGAACAGGGCGTGACGGAATTTTATGAGGTCGGCGCGGGCAAAGCCTTGTCTGGGATGATCCGGCGCATTAATCGTGATGCGACTTGCATGGCAGTCAGTACACCAGAAGACGTTGCCGCCGCTGTGGCCGAAATCAACTAAGAGGTGGATATGTTTGATCTAACAGGAAAAAATGCACTTGTAACCGGAGCGTCCGGCGGAATTGGTGGGGCAATTGCCACAGCCTTACACGCGGCTGGAGCGGTTGTAGCCATTTCAGGCACTCGAACAGCACCGCTTGAAGCATTGGCCAGCGAACTTGGTGATCGGGTTCATATCCTGACTTGCAATCTGTCTGATGGTGAAGCGGTTGCGGCCTTGCCTAAACAAGCGGTTGAGGCGATGGGATCGCTGGATGTTCTGGTGAATAACGCCGGAGTTACCAAAGACAATATTTTTATGCGCATGTCTGACGAAGATTGGTCAACTGTGTTGGATATCAATCTGACGTCGACCATGAAACTGTGCCGGGGATCTATTCGCGGCATGATGAAATCGCGTTGGGGTCGCATTATCAATGTGACGTCGATCGTTGGCACGACGGGCAATCCCGGGCAGGCCAATTACGCAGCCAGCAAGGCGGGTATGGTCGGCATGTCAAAATCCATCGCTTATGAAGTTGCTTCACGCGGAATAACCGTCAATTGTATTGCGCCAGGCTTTGTGGCGACGCCGATGACTGAAAAGCTGAACGACACACAAAAAGACGGAATTTTGGCGTCAATTCCGGCGGGGCGCATGGGACAAGCCGATGAGATCGCGGCGGCGGCTTTGTATTTGGCGTCGTCCGAAGCAGCATATGTGACTGGTCAAACCTTGCATGTTAACGGCGGTATGGCGATGATTTAAAGACGGCTAGGTGATGGTTCGGGCTTGGTTCGAGCATGGCGCGGGGTTGAAATTTTCCCTGCGCGAAACCATTTGCCAAGCTGGTAAGTTATGATATAGCCCGCGACAGAATTTCCGTTGCAAGTGTGGCGGCTGTATCATTGGGGTCCGCGTGCAATTTGCGCAAATGCCCTTAGTGCAAGGGCAAAAATACCAATCCCGTCGGGATGGTGAAGCCAAAGAAACGGGAAGTTTCCCGCAGATATGAGGAAAAAAACATGAGCGACATCGCAGATCGCGTTAAGAAAATTGTTGTCGAGCACTTGAGTGTCGATGAGGATAAAGTGACTGAAACGGCCTCGTTCATTGATGATCTGGGCGCTGACAGCTTGGATACAGTTGAATTGGTCATGGCGTTTGAAGAAGAATTCGGCATCGAAATTCCGGATGACGCGGCTGAAACTATTCAGTCATTTGGTGACGCGGTGAAGTTCATCACTGAAGCTTCCTAAGCAGTCCCAGTTATTGAGTTTTGAAAAGGCGTCCAACTTTGGGCGCCTTTTTCTATGTGTTGGTTTACCAGCCGCCTTTGACCGGAATTATTTTTGGCGGCTATGCGGCAAGTAAACGCCGTTTGGAAGCCCTTATGCGGGCTTTTGCTTGCCCCAAGTGGGTAAGGGTGTGTATCAGGGCGGCAATGAAAAAAGATTGAGGTGCAGAATGCGGCGTGTTGTTGTTACAGGTTTGGGCATGGTTACTCCGTTGGCTTGCGGCGTCGAGGAAACGTGGTCGCGCATTCTGGATGGGCAATCGGGCGCAGGCACGATCACGCGGTTTGATGCATCGGGTCTAGGAACTGACTACGCCTGTGAAATACCAATGGGCGACGGCACGGATGGCACGTTTAATCCAGATGATTGGATGGCTCCGAAAGATCGGCGCAAAGTAGGCGATTTTATTCTTTATGGCGTGGCTGCTGCTGAACAAGCGGTACGGGACGCTGGTTGGATGCCTGAGGATGAAGAAGAATTATTGCGCACGGGTGTGATGATTGGGTCTGGCATTGGCGGGCTGAGTTTGATTTCGGAAACCGCGGCGACTTTGAAAGAAAAAGGCCCAAGACGGATTTCGCCATTTTTCATCACGGGGTCATTGATTAATTTGGTTTCGGGACATGTGTCTATTCGGTATGGATTTAAAGGGCCAAACCACGCTGTAGTGACGGCCTGCTCGACAGGTGCTCACGCCATTGGCGATGCGGCAAGGTTAATCATGTTTGGCGACGCTGATGTGATGGTTGCAGGCGGTGCAGAAGCGCCGATTTGTGATATTGGCATTGCTGGTTTTAATGCCTGCAAGGCTTTGTCGACGAAATATTCAAGCGATCCGAAAGCCGCTTCGCGCCCCTATGACAATGACCGGGACGGTTTTGTTATGGGCGAGGGCGCCGGGATCGTGGTGTTGGAAGAAATGGAACATGCCTTGGCGCGTGGCGCAAAAATTTATGCCGAAGTTAAGGGGTACGGCCTTTCAGGTGATGCCCATCATATTACAGCACCTTCGTCGGATGGCGATGGCGGGTATCGCGCAATGCAAGCTGCCCTAAAAAATGCAGGCCTTGAGCCAAGCGATATTGACTATGTGAATGCCCATGGCACATCAACAATGGCTGACACGATCGAGCTTGGTGCGGTTGAGCGTTTGTTAGGTGATGCGGCTAGCAAGGTGACGATGTCTTCGACCAAATCGGCGACCGGGCATCTGTTGGGGGCTGCCGGGGCTATTGAAGCGATTTTCGCCATTTTGGCGATCCGCGATCAAGTCGCGCCACCAACATTGAATTTGGATAACCCTGCGGTTACACCGAAGCTTGATCTTGCGCCACATAAACCTGTGAAGCGCGAGATTAAGGTGGCGATGTCAAATTCATTTGGCTTTGGTGGCACTAACGCGTCGGTCGTTTTTCAACAAGTTGACGGGTAAAGACGATGGTTCGACATTTTGCTTCAAACGCGATTACGCTTTTGATTGTTGCCATGACTTTGGTGGGCGGGATCATTGCTTGGGGTGGTGTTCAGATGCAATCGCCCGGCGATTTTGCCGATGATGTGGTGTTTGAGGTTAAAAAAGGCGACCGGTTTGACGCCGTGTCTGAACGGTTGGCCGAGGGTGGGTTAATCTCGGACGCGCGAATTTTCCGCATCTCGGCGCGCTATTCAGGTGATAATAACCGGTTGAAATTTGGCGAATACAAAGTCCCTGCCTATTCTTCGATGGATGAGGTTCTGGCTTTGGTCACGTCTGGCAAGGCTTTGGCATATCAGGTGACTATTCCTGAAGGGTTGACCAGTTGGCAGGTTGTTCAGGTGCTAAACGAAGAACCGCTGATGTCGGGCGAAATATTGGAAAGCGAAATTCCGCCCGAAGGATCGCTTGCGCCCAATACCTATTCTATTTCGAAGGGCGATGATCGCAAGCAATTGCTGCGACGCATGACTTTGGCGCAGCATAAGATTATTACGGAAGCTTGGGAGTTGCGGGCCGAAGGATTGCCTTTGAACAGCCCGGATGAGGCACTGACGTTGGCGTCAATCATTGAAAAAGAAACTGGTGTGAAATCAGAGCGCGAGATTGTTGCGTCTGTTTTCATCAATCGGTTGAACCGCGGCATGCGCCTGCAGACGGACCCGACTGTGATTTATGGCGTGACCAAAGGTAAGGGTAATTTGGGGCGCGGGCTGCGGTTAAGCGAGCTGCGTACCAAGACCGAATACAATACCTATGTGATTGATGGCTTGCCACCGACGCCGATTGCCAACCCTGGCAAGGCAGCGATTGAAGCGGCGTTGAATCCCGGAACGTCGAACTTCGTGTTTTTTGTGGCTGATGGCACTGGTGGGCATGCCTTTGCCGAGACGATTGGCGAGCATAATCGGAATGTGAAAGCATGGCGGCGAATAGAGGCCAAAAAGCGGGCGGCTGAGGCGGCGGCTAAGGACGAATAGCGGTGTGAAGTCTTTTGAATGAGTATTTCTAGAACAATGAAATGTGTAAATTCAATAGAT
>JBLHMX010000083.1:0-11397 GCA_047622625.1 Paracoccaceae bacterium
GAGATCTGGCGTTCGGTAACTTCGATAAGGCCCGGCCCATCGCCTTGACGGTTAAACTGAGCGCGGCGGTATCCGGCCCAGAACAGGGCCGCACCGATGACCAATAATACGAGACCAATAGCTTCGGACAGCCAGTTATAAGTGGCGAAACCGCGCCACAAAACCCAAGCGCCGATCAGGGCCAGAATGCCAGCCGCAATTGGTTCGCGCCAACGCCGAAAGAACAACGCGAGTTCAGGGCGGATAAAACCGTTCATACCCAGTCACCTAGCTCTGATTGCCACAGGGTCAAGGCAGCAACAGCGGCTGTATCCGCGCGCAGTATGCGTGGGCCAAGGCTGACAGGCGTGACGAAATGCAAGCCGCGTAGGCTTTCCAGTTCTTTTGGTGAAAAGCCCCCTTCTGGCCCGATCAAAATCGCCCACTTTCCACCCTTTTGGGCATTCAAAGCGGCCCGCGTGCCTACAAGGGTTTCGTCGCAGAACATAATTTGGCGATCTGTTGGCCAATCGTTCAAAGCGGCTTCAAGCTTTTGCAAATCCGCAACTTCTGGCACAAAAGTACCGCCACATTGCTCGGCTGCCTCAACCGCATGAGCTTGCAATCGATCTTGTCGGATACGTTCTGAATTGGTGAATTCGGTCTGAACCGGCATAATCCGCGCGGCTCCCATTTCCGCCGCCTTCTCCACGATGAAATCGGTGCGGGTCTTTTTGATAGGTGCGAATAACAGCCAAAGGTCTGGCGGGTCGCGCTGGGGTGATGCTTGCTCCACACACTGAAGAACACCAGTGCGTTTTCCGGCCTCTGTCACCTCTGTCGTCCATTCACCTTCGCGGCCATTGAAAACCGCAACAAAATCGCCGGCCGTTAGTCGCATAACCCCAAACAAATAATGCGCCTGTGCTTTTGTCAGCACCAGCGATTGCCTTGCCCCCAGTTCGGCGTCTAAAAAGAGCCTGATTTTTGCGCGTTTCCCTGACATGGGCCCTATCTATGACCCCAAAGTCCCAAATGCCAGAGGGCAAAGACCATCCAGCTGTCGAAGGGCAAGTTGCCGATGCGGTTGAACTGAATTGGGTTGATTACAATATGCCTGCTTGGACACGGCCTTATCTGCGTCTTTCGCGCGCGGATCGCCCTGCTGGAACCTGGTTATTGCTACTGCCCTGTTGGTGGGGTCTTGGGCTTGCGGTCGCGGCCGACCCTACTGGCCCGACTTGGGCAGATGCCTGGATATTTGTCGCCTGCGCAATTGGTGCGTTTTTGATGCGCGGTGCGGGTTGCACGTGGAACGATATTTCCGACGTTGATTTTGACAGCAAGGTCGCGCGCACGATGTCGCGCCCCTTGCCTTCAGGACAGGTAACCAAAAGGCAAGCTGTCGTTTGGATGTTTGTGCAACTCTTCGCGGCTTTTGCTGTTTTGCTAACCCTAAACAGCGCTGCCATTGCGCTTGGAATTATCGCGCTTGTGCCTGTTGTGATCTATCCTTTCGCCAAGCGTTTCACGTGGTGGCCGCAGGTTTTTTTGGGTGTCGCGTTCAATTGGGGCGCGCTGCTTGGCTGGGTTGCGCACACCGGATCGTTAAGTTGGCCACCGATAGTTTTGTATCTAGCTGGCATCAGTTGGACCCTGTTTTATGACACCATTTATGCCCACCAAGACAAAGAAGACGACGCATTAATCGGGGTCAAATCAACGGCGCGGCTATTCGCCGAAAACACCAAAACCTGGCTACGAGGCTTTTTCGTCGTTAGCGTTTTGCTGATGGGTGCCGCTGTCATTTTGGCGCTTGGTGAAACGGCCAGCATGATTGCGATGGCCGTGGCTTTGATCGGGCCGTGGGCCTTTGGCTGGCACTTGACTTGGCAGCTTCGTCGCCTTGACATCGACAATCCCGACGCGTGCATGCAACTGTTTCGCGCTAACCGTGAAACTGGCTTTATTCCCGTGATATTTTTCGCCGTCGCAGCAATAGTTTAATTGAACCGCTCCCTTAAGGGCGCTACTAATACCAGCGACAGACCACACCCCAATGAGAGCGCGCAATAAATATGCAACGTCTTGCCTTGTTCATCGGTGCAATTGCCATAGCGGTTGCCGCCGCTGTCAGCTTTCTAAGCGCGACTTTTATCGTTGATTATGTCGAACGTTCGACTACGCGCGACATCGTTGCAGCCCTTAAGGCTGACGGTTTTGACTGGGCCTCGGTGCGGGCTGATGGGTTGGTTGTGCATGTCTCGGGTGCAGCCCCGAAAGAGGCCCAGCGTTTCAATGCACTGGCCAGCATCAAACGTATCGTCAAAGCCGACCGTGTGACCGATGCGATTAAAGTGGCCGATCCCGATGATTTGCGAGCGCCCATATTTTCGCTGGAACTATTGCGCAATGACGACGGCATTTCGCTGATTGGGCTGGTGCCCGACAAGTCAGGGCGCGAGGCTATATTGGGCTCGATTGACGACATCGATCACGAAACCACTGTCACGGATATGCTGGAAACTGCCGATTACCCCGAACCCGAAGGGTGGAATGCGGCCCTTGAATTTGCCCTCTCCGGTCTGAAATCCCTGCCACGCTCTAAAATATCTGTACGCTCAGAACAGGTGACGATTACCGCAATTACGGACAGCCAGGAAGAAAAATCCCGGATTGAAGCGTTGTTGAATTCTGACAAACCGGAAAATGTGGTTTTGGTGATGCGAATTTCTGCCCCGCGTCCAGTTATCACACCCTTTAGCCTTAGGTTCATCAAAGAAGAGGCCGGCGTGAGATTTGACAGCTGTTCAGCCGATGATGAGAACGCACGCGCAGCAATACTTAAAGCTGCCCGGGCAGCCGGTCTAGATGACGGCGCCACCTGCAATATCGGCCTTGGTGCGCCAACGCCCCATTGGGGTACAGCGGCCGAACTAGCCATTCATGCCTTGGACGAGCTTGGCGGGGGCAGCCTTACTTTTTCCGATGCGGATATAACGTTGGTTGCAACGACTGAAACGCGCCAAATTGATTTTGACCGGATCATTCACAATCTGGAACAGGCCTTACCTGATGTGTTTTCGGTTCACGCTGTGCTACCACCTAAACCAGTGCTGGAGGGTCAAGCTGCCGCTACTGCGCCGCCAGAATTCGTGGTCACCAAAAGTCCGGAAGGGTTGGTACAGATACGCGGGCGGCTGCGCGACGAGCGCACCAAAACGTCGGTAAACAACTTTGCCAAGGCGACATTTGGCGGTGAGAATGTTTATGACACTACCCGCACAGATCCCACATTGCCGGATGGTTGGCCCCTGCGCATTCTTGCTGGATTGGATGCACTGGGCCGCTTGCATCACGGCATTCTGATCGTCAGCCCTGAAATGTTGGAAATTCGCGGCACGTCAAGTCGGCCCGAAGTGTCAACGGAGGTAACGCAATCACTGTCAGAAAAGCTGGGCGAAGCTGTGGTGTTTGAGATTAACATCACCTACGAAGCGGCCCTGAACAAAGTACTGCTTTTGCCAACGCCGGGCGAATGCGTTGATAACATCAACACTATTCTGACAACCGGAAAAATCGTGTTTGCACCGTCTTCCACTAAGCTTGACGTTAAAGGTTTTATCGTTGTGACAAAGATTGCTGAAGCCATGGTCGATTGTTCCGAAGTGCCCATGGAAATTGGCGGCCATACAGACAGTCAAGGGCGCGAAAACATGAACCAGACTCTTAGCCAAGCGCGCGCCGAGGCTGTGTTGGATGGCCTGTTAAGCAACGACGTTTTGACCACATACTTAAGCGCTAAAGGCTACGGCGAAAGCCAACCGATCGCCGACAACGCAACAGAAGAAGGCCGCGCCACAAATCGACGGATCGAGTTCAAGCTTTTGACGTCCGATGCGAGCAACCAATTAAAAGAAGCCTCAGACCAGGAGAATACCAATGGACAGGACTGAACTTGTCATCGTGATGGCGGTTATTTTGTTTCTGACGTTTCTTCTTGGTTGGGGCAGCCATTTGCTGTTTCGCCGGTTCAATCGTATCGACACCACGAACGTGGCCGAGCTTGATCATATGGCCAGTGCCTTGCACGAAGCCGAAGAAACCCGTGATGAAGCCATTGCCTATATGCAGGGACGCGAGGCGGAATTATCGGGACATTTGGGTCAGTGCCAAGCCGAACTTCAAGCCGCCATGGATGGGCTGGGTGAGGCACGGCGCGAGTCAGCGGAATTGCGGACTTATATTGAAGAAAACTCATAAAAGTAATGATGTGACCCGCGCAGGCATGTTTGTTGGAACGAAGATTTAGCCCCAGCGGGTCAAAGCATCTTCGTCCGCCGCCTTACCATCGACCCAGACAGCACCATTTGCGGTGGTTTCTTTTTTCCAGAATGGTGCGCGTGATTTTAGATAGTCCATCAAAAACTCTGCGGCTTCAAAAGCATCTTTGCGATGGCTTGATGCAGTTGCGACCATCATGATCTGATCGCCGGGTTTAAGCGGTCCATAACGGTGAATAATCAGGCAATCTGTAAGCTGCCAACGCGCGTGCGCGTCCCGTTCAATCTGTGCCAAAGCCGGGTCTGTCATTGCCGAATAATGCTCGATCAACATCTCTTGGAGGTCACCTTTGACCGAGTTGCGCACAACGCCTGTAAACGTCACGATCGCACCTGCGCCTTTACCAAAATTGGAAAGTTCTGCTGCCAAATCAAACGGATCAGTTTGAACCCGAACAGCCATCCTAGCCGCCTGTCATCGGCGGAAAAAATGCAACTTCGCGCACGTTTTCCAGCGAAGTGTCCATCGCAACAAGTGTTTGGTCCACGGCCACGCGGATTGATTTCAAGTCGGAAAATGCCAGCGCATAGCGTTCTTCACGGCCACGCAATTCCTCGATCAAATCGGCAACTGTGGCTGCGTTGCTTTCGATTTGCTCACGGGGCAAGCCAATGCGTTCACGCACCCAAGCAAAATAAACCAAGTCAATCATGCGTCGTCCTTTAAGTACGGCAGGGACTTTCGGAAATAGTCAACGCCGGTAATTAACGTAAGAGCGGCTGCAATCCACAACAGGCCGATACCAATATTGTAACTAAGGCCCCAGCCTTCATATTTCCAGCGCAGGCCATAGATATCTTCAGCACCGTCATTGATGATGGCAATCACTTGTTCTTGTTCCATCGCGAACGACAGCACGACGTAATAATGCTCGAACAGCAGATGGCCAAACAGCACGGATACCGCCACCATTTGCGACATGGTTTTCCATTTGGCCAATTTGGTCACCGCTAGGCCTGCTGATTTGCTGCCAAGGAATTCCCGCAGACCGGAAATAAATACCTCGCGGAAAATGATTATCATAGTTGGAATAACGTAAATACTGGGCCCATCCAACAAGATCGCCAACATTACCAGCGCAATGATGGTCATGGCCTTATCGGCAATCGGATCAAGCATCTTGCCAAAATTGCTGGTTTGTTGCCAACGCCGCGCAAGGTAGCCGTCGATATAGTCGGTTAAAGCCGCTGTCACGAAAAGACCAAGCGCAATCCAGTCGGAAAACGGGCGCGGCAGCAATTCATAAACCAAAACTAAGGCAGGCGCCGCCAATAGACGTAGCACAGTTAAGGTATTGGGAAGGTTCCAACGCATGTTTCGGCCTGTTAATTTGAGGTCAGGATAATTCTAACGGTTTAACCGCGTTCATGAAAGAAGTCATGCACGGTTTGCGCCAGCGTGCTGGAAATTCCAGCCACAGATTTCAAATCGGCCAGCCCAGCACGTGATACCGCCTTGGCCGAGCCGAAATGCGCCAACAACGCGCGCTTACGTCCAGAACCCACGCCTGGAATATCGTCCAGCGGATTTGCGCTGATCGATTTGGCGCGTTTTGCACGATGCGCTCCGATGGCGAAGCGGTGGACCTCGTCGCGCAGACGTTGGATGAAATAGAGTACGGGATCGTTGTGGCGTAACGCAAAAGGGCGCTGTCCCACACGGTGAAACACCTCTTTACCAGCATCGCGATCTTCACCCTTTGCCACCCCAACGAAGGGCACGTCATGAATGCCCAGCTCGTTCATTATTTGAGCCACTGCCGAAACTTGCCCCGCGCCGCCATCGATCAACAGCAGATCGGGCCAGTTGCCGCCCTTGCGGTCTGGGTCTTCCTTTTGCAGGCGTTTGAAACGGCGGGAAAGTACCTCTTTCATCATGCCGAAATCATCGCCCGGTGTGATTGTTTCGTCTTTGATGTTGAACTTGCGATAGGCCGATTTCATGAACCCTTCCGGGCCCGCGACTATCATACCACCAACAGCATTGGTGCCGGAAATATGGGAGTTGTCGTAAACTTCAATCCGGCTAGGCGATGCAGGTAGGCTTAATGCCTCGGCCAATCCGGCCAGCAATTTGGTTTGCGCGGTGGTTTCCGCCAAGCGTCGACCAAGGGATTCGCGGGCGTTGCGATGGGCGTTTTCGACCAGTTCAGCCTTTTCGCCACGTTGCGGCAACAGCAGTTCAACTTTGCGGCCCAGCTTCTCGCTTAGGGCAAGCTGCATCAAGTCTTCATTTTCGATCAGGTTCGATAATAATATCATGCGCGGCGGCGGCCTGTTGGAATAAAATTGGCCCAAAAACGCCTCAAGCACTTCGGGTGCTTCGGCGCCGGACCCTGTGCGCGGAAAATAGGCACGATTGCCCCAGTTTTGGTTGGCGCGAATAAAGAACACCTGAACGCAGGCGTGCCCGCCTTCCATATGCAGGGCGACGATATCGGCCTCGGCCACACCGGCGGGATTGATGCCTTGTGTGGATTGTACCTGTGTTAAAGCCCGAATGCGGTCCCGCAAGGCCGCAGCGCGTTCAAATTCCATTGCTTCGCTGGCAGTTTGCATTGCTTTGGCCAGATCGGTTTGGATCTTGGTTGAACGCCCTGACAAAAAGCTGGTGGCATCATCGACGAGCTGACCATAATCATCGGCCGAAATGCGATCAACGCAGGGGGCCGAACAGCGTGCAATTTGAAACAACAGACACGGGCGGGTTCGGGCCGAAAACATAGCGTCTGTACAATTGCGCAGAAGGAACACTTTTTGCAGCTGATTAAGCGTTCGATTGACCGCACCAGCCGATGCAAACGGACCGTAATATTCGCCTTTTTCGCTGCGCTTGCCACGATGTTTTTTAATCTGCGGAAAGCCGTGCTCGCGCGAGACCAATATGTTCGGGAATGATTTATCATCACGCAGCAGCACGTTATAGCGCGGTTTCAATTGCTTGATCAGGTTTTGTTCCAGCAACAACGCTTCAGTTTCGGTTTTCGTGGTCAGGAACATCATTGAACTGGTGGCGGAAATCATCCGTTCGATACGCGCCGTGTGACCCGCCGGTTTGGCGTAATTTGACACCCGCTTTTTCAGGTTCCGTGCCTTGCCAACATACAACACACCACCCTTGTCATCCAGCATCCGGTAGACCCCGGGTGAATTATCCAAGGTCTTCAGATACGCTTGAATGCAATGATGCCCCCGTAATATATCAGGGGTTGAACCCGAGCGGCCTTCTTCATCCATTTCCGAGGGTGGGCGGATTTCGTTCATGCGACCTCTATAAGTGATTCTTGCAGGCTTTTCTTCATTTACTATTCAAAATCAAGGATAAACCTGTCCACGGATGCTGTGGATAAGTCTGTGGGGAACCCTTCGAATTCTTGGAATTATTGTTAGAATCGGGGACTTTCATCGGTTTGCCTAATTTTTAGGCACTTTTATAAGTCTATGATATTGCTAACTATTTATTATCCGATCTGCCAAATTCTTGAAATCATTGGCTAAATTGTAACGCGTTCTTGAACAGAAGGTCAAAAGTGGAAAAGAATTTTCTCACTCTGCCGCACTGGCCGATCGCTGGCTTACTCTACACCCTGAATATCAGGCGTCTGCCAGCCAAGATGTTGACCACCATCAATGCACAACAGTTGACCGGTAAGGGCTGGTGCATCCAGAATATAGTTCATCGCCGCCACAATATCGCTGGGATTACTGCCACGCTTTAGGATCGTTCCAGCACGTTGATTCGCAAAATGCTGTTCGGACTGGCGCGCGCCTTGCATGGTGGGGCCAGGCCCGATTGCATTGACGCGAATACCCGGCGCCAGCCCACGCGCGGCGGTCTGTGTGAACGCCCAAAGACCCATTTTGGCAATAGTATAGGACATGAATTCAGGCGTTAGTTTTCGCACCCTTTGATCGATCATGTTAATCACACAAGCGGTTGCAATGGGTTCACCTTGATCATCGATTCCGGCTTTTGGGACTTGCCTGGCAAATTCCTGGGTCAACACAAAAGGTGCGCGCAAATTACTTTGAAGATGGCGATCCCAACTGTCGCGGGTCGCTGTATCAAGCGTGTCGTATTCAAAAACTGATGCGTTGTTAATCAGGATATTAAGCGGTTGCCCCAATGCTGTCGCAGCCCGATCAATCAAGCCCACCATATTTTCTTCGACGGTCAGATCCGCCCCAAGTACGGCCGATTTCACACCAAGCGCACGAATTTCAAGCGCGGTCTTCTGGGCGTCATCTGCGGAACCTGCATAATGAATTGCTACGTCAATTCCACGTTTTGCCATTGCCAGGGCCATTTCACGGCCAAGCCTGCGCGCACCACCTGTTACTAAAGCTGCCCCATTTTGCATTAACTTCGCCTCAAGTCAGAAGAACAACTAGGTACCAGATATAACAGACCGACAGAATTGCGCCCCAAATCCGGTTGATATTCAGGTGGCCAAAAACAAATGGCACAAGAATCAACGCCGAAGCCAACATCACCCACAAGTCAAATTGCAAGATTCCCGGCGGAACATGTAGTGGTCCAAAAAAGCTGGTGATGCCCATAATGCCTAACAGGTTGAACATATTTGACCCGATTGCATTGCCAATCGCTACATCGCCGTGTTTGCGTGCAGCGGCCATAACCGTTGTTGAAAGTTCCGGCAAAGATGTACCAATTGCTACCAGTGTCAGGCCGATCACCCGCTCACTGATATGCAGTTCATGCGCAATTCCAAGCGAGCCGTCGATCAATAGCTGCGCACCAAGGGGCAGGCCAACAATCCCCAAAACCAGATAAACGCCGATTTTCCAGCCCGGCATTTCAGGATCAGCGCCTTCGACATCCTGGGGGTTTTCTTCAGGCGCGCAGATGCCGTTTTTCCGGTGGTCACGCGCTGAATGAAAGGCTTCGGCTAGCATGGCGATCATTAAGGCCAACAGGATCACACCGTGCCAAAACCCCAAGGGGCCAAGAAACGCCAATGCGATAAAAACCACTGTTGCGCCCAGCATGAAACTAAAAGTTTTTCGGCTGTCGCATTTGGCGGAATTGATGCCGAAAATCAAAGCAGGTATGCCCAGAACCATCAGCACATTCGCGGTGTTCGACCCGACAACATTACCAATTGCCAACGCAGGCGAGCCATTCAATGCCGCCTTAACCGCGATCAACAATTCGGGCGCTGATGTGCCAAAAGCAACAATTGTAAGGCTGACAATTAGGGCTGGAATACCCAGTCGCAGGCCTAGATTAACCGCTCCGCGCACCAATGCGTCGCCTGCCAGTAGCAGAATAATCAAACCAGTTGCTGCTAACAGAATTTCCATGCGTATTCTTTACCTCATAGCAGTGCTCAGACCTTAGTCGTGCTTCTCACAAGCACAAGGGCCTTTGCCCAAAATGTAGCTGCCGCATTTTTTACATTTCGAGGCGTCCATCTTTTTGCCAGCTTTATTACGCCCTCGGATTTTGGGCATCTTTAAGCGGCCAAACATTGCCAGTGCTATTATCGCAATCAAAAACAGGGAAACCGCTTTGATTATCATCGTTACAGCCCAAACTGCGCCCAAAGCGCCCGATCTTCAACCAATCCCAATGCATCACCAGCGATTTCCGTGCCAAACCGCCGGAAAATGGATCGTTTCTGCCCATGCACAGCAAAGCACACTTTGTCGCCGAAAATATCTTTCATCTTAGGCACGATATGTCCAATGCCGTCGGCAAGGCCAAGTTCTATTGCTGTCGAGCCAACCCAAAATTCGCCGGTGAATAAATCTTGATCAGCAAGACGCGTGCCACGTCTGGATGTAACTTGTTCCACAAATGCATCATGAATTTGCGCTTGCAATGCTTTCAAGCGTTTAACATCGGCAGGTCGTTCGGCGCGAAAGGGGTCAAGCATGGATTTATCCTTGCCCGCCGTATGCACGCGCCGCTCAACCCCGTGTTTTTCCATGAGACCAGTAAACCCAAACGAGGCCGATATCACACCGATCGATCCGACAATCGAGCTGGCGTCTACGAAAATCTCGTCCGCTGCCGTTGCCAGCCAATATCCGCCCGAGGCGGCCACGTCTTCCACGAACCCGTAAACTGGTATCTGTTTTTCATCTGCCAACCGCCGAATACGCGCTGCAATCAAAGACGATTGAACCGGTGATCCGCCGGGCGAATTGATGACCAGCGCCACAGCCTTTGGTTTGCCACGGCTAAAAGCACGTTCAAGGATCGACGCAAGACCCGCGTCATTCAGGTTGCTGCCGCCAAAACGACCGCCGCTGGCAATTGTTCCAGACAGCCGGACAACGGATACAAGTGGAGGTGATTTCATAAATGGGATAAATTTCTTCATTGTCCGGATTTAGGGGCTTGGTCGCCCGAGAACAAGGTGAAAGCCCTCACAGTTTTGCCAGAACACAGTGCCAAGGGACATAATCTTCACCCGATCTCTGCTCTGATCACCGCATTGTTGTATCCCACGTTTGAAACGCGACGTTATTTGGCTCCTTGAAGTCGAATTAAAGCTACAAGTTTCGCCTAGTTTTAAGTAAGTCGGGCATGACGATTCGTAATAATGTTCCGAACTCGGAACACCACAATCAGGAGAGACGCGAAATGAAGGTCTTGGTGCCGGTCAAACGTGTGATCGACTATAACGTGAAAGTTCGCGTCAAAGCGGACGGAAGCGGTGTTGATCTCGCTAATGTCAAAATGTCGATGAACCCATTTGATGAAATCGCGGTTGAACAGGCAATTCGCCTGCGCGAAGCCGGCAAAGCCGACGAAATCATCGCAGTCTCGATTGGGGTCAAGCAATCCCAGGAAACTTTGCGCACAGCGCTGGCAATGGGTGCCGATCGCGCCATTCTGATCGAAGCATCAGATGATGTGCATACAGACATCGAACCTTTGGCCGTAGCCAAGTTGCTGAAGGCCGTGGTCGACGAAGAACAACCTGGTTTGGTTCTAGCTGGCAAACAGGCGATTGATAACGACATGAACGCCACTGGCCAAATGTTGGCGGCGCTTTTGGGCTGGTCCCAAGGCACGTTTGCGTCTGAACTTGATATAGACGGC
>JBLHMX010000084.1:0-11381 GCA_047622625.1 Paracoccaceae bacterium
TATTCGTTGAAAATTTAGGAATGGGTGCAGGCTGGATTGTTTGAAATCGGCATCTGCGAAATGCCGCTGCGGTATGGCGGATTTAACGCCCATCCATTGTATGTGGAGACGTTGCTGGCACTGCCCGAAGACAGCCCGTTGGCGCGTCACGATGTGTTGACGCCCGTCCTGCTTGAAGGTGTTCCCTTCATCGTTATGGGCCCCGATCACATGATGAACCGCCGCACCCGCGAGGTATTTCACAACGCGGGAGTTGCCCTAAACACGCGCGTTCATTCGCATTTGTTCAAGAATCTTTTGGGGTTCGTCAAAGAGGGTATGGGTGTGTCGATCCTTGACCGCTTTGTGCTGGATTTCGACAATGAAGGTGGGTTTATCACGCGTCCGTTTCGGCCAAAAATAATGATGGACATGGCAATCATCACATCAAAAAGCCGCCCGTTGTCAGCAATAGGACAAGAGTTTTTAGACCTGCTCGTGACCGAACTTGAGCCTTATTCAAGCAAGGGCGAACAGCACGCATAAGAATGGAAACCTACCAGCCAATTGGCCGATAGGTCTCTTTTCAATTCAGGAATGCGTCCGTGATTTGTTTGCATCGTCAAACGGTACGTTTTCAACCACGACGTCAACGCTGCCACCAGCGCCCACATTTTGCAGAACCGTGCCGATAGCAATGTCAGGACGCAGATGGGCAAGGCCAAGTGATTTGCCCAACCGATGCGAATAGCCGGGGCTGGTGATAGTGCCCACATCTTCACCGTTCAATTGCAACGTACCTTCGGCGTCCAATAGGCCGGTGATGTCTGAATTGGAAACACCTCCGAATTTGATACGCTCCTTACCTTCAGCCGCAAACAAACTTTTGCTGCCCATAAATTCACCCTTCTTGCGCGAAATCGACCAGCCAAGGCCAAGTTCCCACGGAGTAACCGTTTCATGCATGTCATAGGGGTAAAATAACAATCCTGCTTCAATTCGAATTTTGTCGAGGCAGCTGAACGAACAGGGCAGCACTCCGTCGTTTTGACCTGCATCCAAAATGCGCTGCCAGACATCAACGACGTCGTCAGCACCGACAAATATTTCATAACCCCGTTCACCGGAATATCCGGTGCGCGAGATCAGCGCGTTTCGGCCAAACAATTCGCATTCGACCTGATGAAAATAGGCCAGCGGTTCAAGGTCAACGTTGCAATGGGCGTTCAGCAGGCCAGTGGCTTTTTGACCCTGCAGCGAAATGTCGTGAGTTTCACGGTCGCGGCGGACATCGACATTAAGCCCATGCTTAGCGATCTGTAACCGCTCGTAAGAATTGCCCGTACCATGCACGTACAGATATTTGTTATCACTGACGTGGAAAATAATGTTGTCGTCAGATGTGGTGCCCTCGTCGGTAAGAACCGGGTTATATGCCGATTTTCCTTGGTAAACTTTGCTCATGTCTCGGGTCGCAATGCGTTGAACACACGCCAGCGCATCTGGCCCCTCGATCCAGACCTTTTTAAGGGCGGTCACATCAAACAAACCGGCCGCTGTGCGCACAGCATCATGTTCAACCTCGGCATCTGTGGAATAGTTTAGCGCGACATCCATGTCGTTCCACTCGTCCATTTTTGCACCAAGTTTTGCATGCTCTGCGCCAAGCGCGGAAATCAATTCAGCCATTGTAACTTCCCTTGTTCAAATACGGCCCTATGGCCATTTTATTATTTACCAGCCAGCAATCATATCGCTGACAGAATTGTCCGAGTATCATCATAATCACAGCGATTTTCGCCCCGCCGCCGACCATAGTACCGAAGTTCCGTGCTATTGCTAGCGCGGATTGCGTTCATAACGCAGTCGCCATTTCTGCTTATCCCATCCAGCGGCGAACTGGCGCGTTGGTTTCTTCCAGTGGTTGGGTGATCACATCGATCAAGGTTGGGCCATCATGCTCAATCGCCTCGCGCAATACCCTTTCCAAGTCGTCAGGGTTTTCAACCCGCCAGGATTTGACGCCGTAAGCCGCAGCAACTGCAGCCTGATCAACACGGTCAAAGTCAACATTGTAATACCTTGCGCCCTTGTCGGCATATTGGCTGGCTTTAATCCAACCAAAACTGGCATTAGAAAATACAATATAGGTAATCGGCGCGCGCGCGCGACAAACGGTTTCAAGTTCGCCAGCGGTAAAGCCAAACGAGCCGTCACCCATCATCGCCACAACCTTGCTTGTTGGCCGCCCGTACCACGCACCAAGGGCTGCAGATAGTGAATAGCCAAGCGCGCCGTGTGCCCGGTTGGTGATGAAATACCGCCCGGCTTTTGACAGTTGGTAATAGGCGGAAAAGTATGGGCAGGACGTGCCGGGATCAGACAGGATTGTTGCATCTGCTGGCAGCACTTTCATCATCGCGCTGATAACACGTTCTGGTCGAATTGGCGCTTGATCACTTGCGGCAAACCGGTCGAACACTTCGAACTTCCGCTTTTTGATATCAGCGATCGCCGCCGCCCCGCCAAAGGTTTCAGCACCTTGATCACGCGCATCCAGAACCGCGTTCACTTCTGCCAAAGCCAATCGCAGATCACCAACCACGCCAACTTCGGTTTGATAATTTGCACCGATTACCATCGGGTCGTTGTCAAAATGCACAACCCGCGTACCGGGTTTTGGCGCCTCCCATCGCGAGGTTGTGGTGGAACCTGCGCGTGCCCCCATAAAGACCACAAGGTCAGCGGCCTCCATCATCTCCCATGTTTCATCCGTACCGCCGTTTGATCCAACAACGCCCAGACAATTCGCATGGGTTTCCGCCAATGATCCCTGCCCCGAAATCGAAGTTGCAACCGGAATGTCCAGCCGTGTTGCCAGCCGATCCAATTCATCCATTGCGCCCGCGATCACCACACCCCCGCCACACACAATCAGCGGGTTTTTGGCCGATAATATCGCGTCAATCGCCGCTTGGGCCGCGCCCGGTTCTGGCGCCTGAGGGTAAGCTGGATAGCTTTGATGCTTGGGATCGGCCCAGATGTCAGACGGATCAACGCTGTCATACTGAATGTCATACGGCAGTCCCAGATGCGCAGCCCCTGCCCTCCCTGTAGTCATCGACCGAAATGCCGTACGCACCATCCGCGGGATGTGGGCGGCTTGTTTGATAACTGTGTTCCATTTGGTCAACGGACGCATCAAGGCCTCTTGATCAACCTCGGTCAGGGGGTATTTGCCGTATGAGCCGACCGAAATGTCAGTCGTAATCCCCAGCACCGCGTAAGAGCTATCGCTGGCTTCAATCAAGCCGGGCAAAATATAGGTCGCCCCACCACCCGATGGCCCCTCGGCCACACCCACTTTGCCAGTTACCCGACTGTAAGCATCAGCCATATAAGTCGCGCACCGTTCGTCGCGTGTCAAAACATGGGTGATGCTATGGTCCAGTTTGTGCATCGCGTCATAAAACGGCAGGGTCGTGTCGCCGCACAGTCCGAAAATATGGCGCACGTCATAGCTGTCTAACATACGAACCATTGCTTCTGCCCCGTTTAGTTCATTGTCTTTTGCAGCGTTGCCCATGATATCTCCTGTCAGAATCAACTATATTCAGAATTGTATACAGTTTCATATATCAAGTTGTGCGCAAGTCAATCGGCTTGTATGGTTTCGTTCAATCAGATCACAATCTGATTCCGCAAAAGGTGAACCGCGCGTGGCACAAGCCGTGACAAAATCAAAAAGCAACGTGAACCGCGTTTACGAAGACCTGCGCCAGATGGCGGCGAATTTCGAATTCATGCCAGATGCCCGCATCAACGAAGGCGAATTGGCTGCAAGTCTGAACACCAGCCGAACGCCAGTTCGCGAAGCCCTGAACCGTCTGGTCGCTGAAGGGTTTTTGACCTTCCAGTCCGGGCGCGGATTTTTCTGCCGTTCCCTAAGCCCCAGCCTGATCCTTGATCTATACGAGGCGCGGGTGGCCATTGAATGCGAGGCCTTGCGGCTGGCCTGTGAAAGGGCCGACGACGACCAGATTGGTGATCTTAAATCCTATCTAACTGTCATAGAGCCGCGTTATCTAAGCTGTGCTGACCCCATTGAATTATTAGCTTTGGACGAAGATTTTCACAACAAGTTGACGGCGCTGTCAGGCAATAAGGAACTGGCCACGATCTTAACAAACCTGAACGATCGCATTCGATATGTTCGGCTAATCAATTTAAAATCGCTTCAGGATAAACCAGTGAACAGCCAAATGTCCGCGCACCGCGTGATCGTAAATGCTTTGGTCGCGCGCGATGCAAATGCGGCTGTGGCCGCTATGCGCAGCCACATCGAACAACGTCGCTCTGAAGCGACCGAGGCCGTACGCATTGCCTATTCGCAACTTTATGTACCAGCCGATTAAGGGGACCAAATGACACTTATCCAAGGCGGCAAAACGGTTTACGGCGCAAGCGTTGGTATTCTGATGCTGGAAACTCAATTTCCGCGCATATTCGGCGATATCGGCAATGCCAACACATGGCCATTTCCGGTGCAATACAAAGTTGTGCGCGGGGCGACGCCCGACAAAATCGTTCGCAATGATCCACGCGAAATGCTGGAGGAGTTCGTTACAGCGGGCCAGGAATTGGTGGCAATGGGCTGTGACGGTATCACTACCAATTGCGGTTTTTTGTCGCTTATTCAGGACCAGATCAAAGAAGCTTTGAGCGTACCAGTTGCCACATCATCCCTGATGCAAGTACCGATGGTCAATCAGATGCTTGGCGGTGGTAAGCGGGCCGGCATTCTTACCATTTCCAAAGAAACCCTGACAGACGCCCATTTGGAGGCCGCGAACGTACCGTTGGATACACCAATTGGTGGCACGGACAACGGGCGGTGTTTTACACGCGATATCCTTGGCGACGCCAGTGAAATCAATTTTGAAGATTGCCGCCTAGACCTGTTAGATGCCGCCGAAAACCTTACAACCACACACGATGAAATCGGTGCGATCGTGCTGGAATGCACAAACATGGTGCCTTACGCACGCGATATTCGCCGGCTGACGGGGCTACCGGTGTATTCGATCTACAGTCTTGTGAATTGGTTTCAGGCAGGCCTTAGCCCACGAGGGTTTCCGTTGGATCTGGATGACCCTAGGGCGGTGAAGAATTAAAGGTGACCAAAGTACGGGATTGAACCGTAAGAACTGCGCCCCTCATTGGCTGTCGGCACCTTTCAAATGCAGTACTTTCGGCGGTCAATTCCCGGTCAAATTTTCGATCACCTTTTCAGGTGGACTTGTCCCCTACTGATGATACCTTCGCCGACGAAATCGCGGATACTTAACTAAGATCCGTGTGATTGCATGTAGGAAATTTTTGAACGATGTCGGCGACAGAACAAAACGCAAGAATGGTCTCTGGCGGAATTGTCAAAGAATTTGCACGGTTTGTTGTGCCTTCTGTGTTTGGCCTGTTGGCGATCTCGTCTGCCAGTGTGATCGACGGAATATTCATCGGGAACTTCGTTGGGGCAACCGCACTAGCGTCGGTAAGCCTTGTCATGCCGTTGTTGGCTTTGGTCTTTGGCGTTCTTCTGATGATTACGCTTGGCGGAACGGTTGGTGCTGGCAAAAACCTTGGCGAAGGCAACCCTCGCGAAGCGTCCAACATGTTTTCAAAGACGGGCATATCTGTGACCGTAGTGCTGGTAGCAATGGCGCTTATCGTGCTTGTCATGCCGGAAAAAATTGCGTTCGCTCTGGGGGCACGTGGTGCGACAATAGCTATGAGCGCCCAATATGCTTGGGTGATTGCCTGGTTTTTTCCAGGCTTTGGGGCAGCGGTTTTATTCAGCCAATTTGCCCGTATTGACGGGCGACCCGGGATTTCGTTCCTAGGCCTACTCAGCATAACGCTTGCCAATGTTGCTTTGGATTTCATCATGGTGGCCTGGCTTGGATGGGGTTTGTTTGGCGCCGCTTTGGCGACCGGTATCGCTTATGGCGTTGGTGCGATTATCCCGTTAATCCATTTTCTTGGTCCGCGTTCCAATCTAAAACTAATCCGCCCATATGGTTCGTGGTTTGTTATGATCCGCGCGGCAATAAACGGCTTTTCTGAGTTTCTAAACGAAGCTTCCAGCGGTTTGGTTGTTCTTCTGTTCAACTGGGTATTAATGAGCCAAATCGGGGCGATGGGCGTCGCTGCTTTTGCGGTTGTAGATTATGTTGTTTACTTCGGCATATTGATTTTCTACGGCGTTTCCGAAGGGATTGTACCCTTGATCAGCGTGAATTTTGGCGCCCGAAAACCTGACCGAATATTCAAAACCTTATTGCTTGGCATTGGGTTTAACACCGCAATTGGCGCGGCCCTTATTGCGCTTTTATTGCTGTGGCCCGACAAATTGATCGGGTTCTTCCTTATCGGCGACGAGCTGGAAATCCGGGCATTGGCCGTTGAAATTATGAGCATCGTTTGGCCGCTGTTTGTGTTTACAGGGGCCAATATTGCGATCTCGGCGTATTTCACCGGCATGCATTGCGCCAAGCAATCGTCGGCGATCGCATTGATGCGCGCTTTGGTATTGCCGGTCGGATTGATTTATCTTTTCCAACATTGGTTTGGTTTCATGGGCACATTTTACGCATTACCGGTTTCCGAAGCCCTAACATTTATTCTAAGCATCGTTCTTCTGCTTTGGCGACGACCACAACAGATAATCGATGCAACACCAGTTAGTCATGGTCAAAATTCAGATTGAAGACCAAGCGCGTTCTTCCAGAGCCAAGTTTTTCTAGGGTAAAAGGATCAATTTGCCCGCAGTTTTCTTCGATTGAAAATCCATTTGGGCTTTGGCGATATCGCGCAAAGGATAGGTTTTGGCAATATTCGGTTTTACGCGCCCTTCAATCACAAGGGCGATCAATCCTGAAAACACCTCGCGGGACATAAAGGATGCACCGTGGATGGTGATGTCGGTCAGGTAAATCTCGCGCAAGTCGGCGGCAACAATAGGCCCGGCAATGGCCCCTGACACGGCGTAATGACCACCCGGTTTCAAGGCGCGGATCAGGTTTGGCCAGACGTCGCCCGCAACCACATCGATAACGACATCGAACTTCTGTTTTGGCAGTGCCGCCGATCTTGACTGCACGGCGAAAGCACCGGCTTGGCGCACAGTCGCAGCTTTGTCATCGGATGCGACACCCGTGATTTGCGCCCCAAGTAGTTCCGCCAATTGCACAGCGGCAAGTCCCACAACACCTGATGCGCCCGTGATCAAGACCTTCTGTCCGTCGCAAACTCCGGCGCGAACAAGTAAGTTATAGGCTGTGCCAAAACCACACGGGATGGCAGCGATTTCTTCGTTCGATAGGGGCGACGCGCTAACATCAAAAACCTCGTCGGCCTGCAGTAGGCAATATTGGGCGAACGCGCCGTCAAGTTCCGAACCAAGCGCAACATAGGCATATGGGTTTTCGGGAGTTGGTCTTGGGATATTTATTTGGCTCGTCACGCGCGCCCCGACTTTTACAGAGGTCACGCGGTCCCCGATAGCGACGACTTCGCCACATATATCACCGCCTTGGATGCGAGGGAACTTGAGCGCGCCGCCCCAACCGCCCGATTCAATTTCGGCACTGTCACTGACGTCATCTGTGGCGGTGACCACATCGGAAGAATACCAGCCGACGCGCGTGTTAATGTCGGTATTGTTCACACCAGCGGCCAGTACTTTGACCAAAACTTGCACACCGTCCGGCGTCGGTACTGGAATATCGTCGCGCCATTCTAAAACATCAGGACCACCGTGGCCGGTTAGATAGACGCCTGACATCGTTTTGGGGTTCATTTATTGATCTTTCGTTGTGCAAAGCCTGTTGGGTAGCAGCGCGTTAAGTTTGTTGTTGGCCCCGGTTCCTTATGCGCTTTCTAACGCGCATCCTTCGACTGTGACACGGTTCATGTACCGGCGATGGCCATGATAGTCGTTTATCGCTTTGTGCCATGTGGCACGGTTGTCCCACATTGTAACGTCACCGTCTTGCCATCGAACGCGGCATTGGAATTCGGGTTTCTGGCAATGCGTGTAGAGCATGTTCAAAGTTGCAGCAGACTCCAGCGGCGACAATCCGTCGATCACCGTTGTGAACTGCGGGTTTACAAACAAGCCCTTTCGACCAGACATCGGATGCTTGATGACAACGGGATGCAACGCGTCTTGCGAAGCTTGATCTGCATTGCCAATGCGACCGGTCTTAGAGGCGTCAGTATCCGCGCGCGAGGCCCCAAATACATGACGCGAAGAATGCCACGCATACAGCCCATCAAGCATCAACTTAAAGCGGTCCGAAAGGGCATCATAAGCTGCACCCATCGAGCAAAATGCAGTGTCACCACCAAAGGGTGGTGTTTGGATCGCATAAAGGATTGAACCCAAGGCGGGTATTTGATCGTAAGCATGATCGGTATGCCATTCTTCGCCAATTGCGCCTGTTTGATCGGCTTCTTTCAAAACAATGGCTATTTCGGGATGGGTTTTAAGGGCAGAAAAAAAGCGGTTCACATTGACGTCGCCCCATCTTCGCGCGAATTGCAGATGATCGTCAGGCGTCATGTTTTGAGCGCGAAGCGTGATGACTGAATGATCAACAAAGGCTTGTTTGATCTCGGAAAACTGGCTGGCATCTCTCAGATCAGCCCCAAAGATTTCGGCACCTAAACCGCCAGTGAGAGGCACAATTTTCATAGAGTTTCCATTCTTCATTTGATAGAATCGGATGCTATGCTGGCCGGATGAAAAAGAAAAGGAATGACAATGTTTGCTTCTAGAATGGAAACTTTTCGCGAACGACTTTCCAAAGCCGGAATCGGTGTTGCGCTGATCACGGACGACGACAATGTCTATTACCTGACCGGCTATTATGATTACCTGCACATGGACTTTGGGCGGCCAACCATTCTTGTCGTGCCAACCGACGGTGATAGTTTGTTGATTACCCCAAGCATCGACTTGAATACGGCTCAGGCTACTGCACATGTAGATAGAATCGTGGCTTGGAATGACGGCATGGGGGCCGAATGGCGTCAAGAACTGCCCGGCGCTGTGAAAGATGCAGGCAAAGTCGCTATCGAACCAGATCATATGCCACCAATTGTCCGCTCTTATGTCGCTGATCTTGTGGATGCCGAAAAACTTGATAATGCCACGCCAATTCTGGCCGAGATGCGGATGATCAAGTCTAAAAGCGAACTGCAATTGGCCCGTCACGCCGGACAAGTTGCGAATGCGATGATGACAGCTGGTCGTGCGGCGATCGGTGACGGTGTGCCAGAATACGAAGTTGCGCTGGCCACAGCCGATGCGGGCACCCGAGAAGCAGCGAGGTTGCTAAATGCGCATTATGAAGATGCCGACATGTCACCCAACACCCATTTCTTGCAGATCATGGCGTCAGGAGAAACGATTACCAAGACCCATCACCGCGCGACAACCCGGATCATGCGAACGGGCGAACCGGTGTTTTTATGTTTCTGCGGCATGACCAATTTCCATCGTTTTAAGTTGGGATTTGACCGAACATTCTGGATCGGCGATATCGCGGATAAATCGCAAGTGGCGGTATACGAGATTGCGCTGGCAAGTCAGCAGGCCGCACTGAACGCCATTAAACCTGGCGTTACGGCAGAAAGTGTTCACGCGGCCTATGCCGAGGTTATTCAGGGCGCAGGGTACGACTATCCATTCCGATGTGGGCGGGCAACGGGGTTCAGTTTTCTAGAAAAACCTCAGTTGGTGACAGGCGACACAACTATCTTGCAACCAGGCATGGTGCTTGCTGTTGATGGGTCGGTTTCGGTTCAAACTTTCCGCGCGCAGGTTGGCGATAGTTTTATTATCACGGAAGATGGTTATGAGCCGATTACCGATCATCCCAAAGCAGTCGAGGACGTTATAATCTATTGATGCTAATTGCGGATCAGGCCCGATTTGTCACAATACAGCCTAAGCTAATTCAGCCGCAAGCAGATCAAACACCATCCTAATGCGTCGCGAGGTGGCAAGTTCGCGATGAGCCACCAGCCAAATCGGGAACATCAACGGTTCAAGGTCTGGTATAACGCGTATGACTTTGGGTTCGGCGTCGCCAAGGGTTCCGTCCAAAATACCGATGCCAAGGCCCTGTTTAACCAGCGCCCACATGACGTTGTAATCTTCGACAAGTATTGGGAAGTTCTGTTCACTAAGGTCCATGCCCATGGAATTCAGACCCTTCATAAGGGCGTCAGAGCGATCAATATTGATGAAATCCGCGTGCCTCAGGTCGTAAGGTAACTTTGGGTTGCCGATGGCTGCCAGATAATCAGGCGTTGCATAAAGACGCGCGGGAATGTCTTTGATCTTGCGCGCGATTAGATCAGGTTCGGTTGGGCGAAAGTTGCGAATGGCAATATCGGCCTCGTGGCGACGCAGATCGCTGGGTTTGTTTGATGCAACGATCTCAACTTCGATCCCGGGCTCGGTTTTTCGCAGTTTGGCAAGGATGGGCGGCAGTAGGATCGCTGCATAAACCTCGCTTGCGGCGATGGTGATTTTGCCCTGCATCGACTGTGATTGACCAAATGATGTTAGCGAAACTTTCCCTGCTGCGTCAGCCATTGCGCGCACATGTTCAAGCAATTCCAAACCACTTGGTGTAAGCGTAAGGCCGCGCCCTACCCGTTCAAACAAAACGATACCAAGTTCTTTTTCCAAGGCATCCACTTGTCGTCCGATTGTTGGCTGTGCTGTCCCAAGCGCCCGTGCGGCAGCAGAAAGAGAGCCTTCTTCCGCCGTTACAAGAAACGCCCGCGCCCGGTTCCAATCAAAGTTAATCGCTCGCCAATCCATGCATTAATGCATATCAAATCAGCCAATTTAGTCAATTTCATTGTGATCGACGGTGCCATATACGGCCATCAGACAAGTAATTCATCAAGGGCTACCCCCCTGGAACCAAACCAAATCGGAAAGACACCGTCATGAAAGCCGCCGTTTACACAAGTTATGGAGCGCCCGAAGTTGTGCATATAAAAGATATCACCAAGCCGCGGCCAGCCAAGAATGAAATTTTAATTCACGTTCATGCATCCAGCGTTAATTCCGGAGATATGCGCGCGCGCAGCCTGAATATGCCGAAGGGATTTGGGTTGATCGGGCGCTTGGTCTTTGGTGTTTTTGGTCCCCGAAAACAGGTGCTTGGGGTCGTACTTGCTGGTGTGATTGAAGCCGTCGGGAAGAACGTAACAAGTTTCAAACCAGGTGATGAAGTTTTTGCGGATACGGGCACAGGGTTTGGTGGCCACGCAGAATATATCACGCTGAGAGAAACCGCGGCGATTGCGATGAAGCCGGA
>JBLHMX010000085.1:0-10923 GCA_047622625.1 Paracoccaceae bacterium
AGTCGAAGATTTGTTGACGTGGGTGATCCTTGGGGTAATCATCGGCGGCCGACTTGGTTTCGTTTTGTTCTATCAGCCTAGTTATTTTATGGCCTATCCTCTTGATATTCCAAAGGTTTGGCAAGGAGGCATGGCTTTTCACGGTGGATTTATAGGTGTAATCGTCGCCGGCGTAATTTACGCACGCCGCCATAAACTACCGGTTGCCAGCATTGGCGATTGCTTTGCTGTTACGGTTGCGATCGGCCTGTTTTTCGGGCGATTGGCCAATTTTATCCGGCCCGAATTATGGGGTCGCCCAACCGATGTTCCTTGGGCCGTGGCATTTCCCGGCACCCAAGCATCCCAATGCCCAGAGGGCTGGATCGGGGTATGCACGCGCCACCCGTCCCAATTGTACGAGGCCGGTCTGGAAGGTTTACTGCTTGGCGTGATCATGTTCATTCTGGCCCACCGTCGCGGCTGGTTAAAAACACCGGGCGCCCTAATTGGCGTGTTTTTCTTGGTTTATGGCTCCGCACGCAGCTTTATCGAGCTGTTTCGCCAAGCTGATGAACAATTCGCCAGTTCAATTAATCCCCTTGGTCATGTCATCCGGTTTGGCAACGACATCGACAGTTGGGGCTTAACGATGGGCCAATGCTTATCGCTGCCGATGATCCTAATCGGCCTGTTGATACTATGGCGCACGCGTTTGCGCGGATGACACCGCTTGAAACCTTTATTCACGCCCAGGTAGGCCGTTTCGGACCCCTTAGCGTGGCGGAATATACAAACCTGTGCCTGCTGCATCCTGAACATGGGTATTACACCACCGGCACGCCTATTGGCTTAGCTGGCGACTTCATCACTGCACCTGAAATTAGTCAGATGTTTGGCGAATTGTTGGGCTTGTGCCTGATCCAAAGTTGGCAAGACCAAGGGTCCTGTGATCGGTTTGCTTTGGTTGAGCTTGGACCGGGTCGCGGTACTCTAATGGCAGATATCCTGCGTGTCGGAGCGAAAGTTTCTGGGTTTGTGGAAGCCGCCGAAATCTGGTTGGTTGAGGCCTCGCCCACATTGCGAAAAATCCAGTCTCAAGCGCTTGCCGGGCATGAAATCAATCACATTGACCAGATTTCAGACTTCCCAGACCTGCCGCTTTTCCTGATTGCAAACGAGTTCTTTGACGCCCTGCCGATCCATCAATATCAACGCGGCAAAAATGGTTGGCAGGAACGCATGATCGGCCTGACGGACGGTGAATTGGGTTTTGGCCTTGGCCAGGACCTACCACTTAACACGCTTGAAGACCAGATCGGCCAAAAGCAAACTGGCGATATCGTTGAGACCAATCCGTCCGCTCAAGCAATTACTGGCGAAATATCAACGCGCATTGCAGCCAATGGCGGTGTCGGCTTGATCGTTGATTATGGCAATTGGGGCAGTAAGGGAAATACCTTTCAGGCCGTACGCAACCACAAAAAGGTTAATCCATTGGTTGATCCCGGCCTTGCCGATCTAACGGCCCACGTGGATTTCGCGGCTTTGGCGCGTGCGGCAACCAATTGCGCGCATTCAGCCATGATAGATCAAGGCACTCTTTTGGCGCGCCTTGGCATCAAGGAACGCGCGAAATCGCTTGCACTAAATCTTACAGGAAATGCACTGGAAACCCACATTGCCGCCCACCGACGCTTGACCCACACAGATGAAATGGGCAGCCTGTTCAAGGCACTTGCGCTTTATCCCAACGGTGCAAGCCCGCCTCCAGGATTTGATCCATATGAGCCTTGAAGTTCTAAAATCAGACGACCTTGCGCCTTTTCGTCACGGATTTTTCACCCGCAAGGGTGGCAGTTCCACCGGAATTTACGCGGGCCTTAACTGTGGCGCAGGCTCCGCAGATGATTTGGAAAAAGTTCGTGCGAACCGCAAACTTGTGGCCGATGACATGGGCGTGGCATACGACAATCTGGCCAGCGTCAACCAAGTTCATTCGGCGGATGTGCAGGTCATAGACGGGCCAGTTCTTGGACCCCGCCCCAAATGCGATGCAATGGTCAGTCGCACCAAAGGCCAGGCGCTTGGAATTTTGACGGCAGATTGCCAACCGGTGCTGTTTGCCGATCCCCGCGCAGGTGTTGTTGGCGCGGCCCACGCGGGTTGGAAAGGCGCGCTTGGCGGTGTGTTGGAAGCAACCATTGACGCGATGGTGGCCTTGGGCGCGACCCGCGAAAACATCAACGCCGCTATTGGCCCTAGCATCAGTCAGCTTGCTTACGAAGTTGGCCCCGAGTTTTTTGACAGTTTTGTGGCCCATAACCCAAATTACAGCCGGTTCTTTTCCAGCGGCGTGGGGGATCGGATGATGTTCGACCTGCCATCGTTCGGATTGTTTCGGTTGCGCGGCGCAGGAATCGCACAGGCCAGTTGGACGGGCCATTGCACCTATTCTGACCCTGCGCGGTTCTATTCATATCGCCGCACAACGCACGCCAAAAAGGCGGATTATGGCCGTCTGATATCGGTTATTACGGTTTAATTTTACGAAATAACCGAAGTTTGCTGCGCAAAAGGCAGCCAACAAACCCGACACCGTTGCCTGTAAATCGGCATAGTTAGGCCCTTAAATCACACCATAAGCGCCATGATCGCGCCGCATTGCCCCAGCAGATATTGGCTGTTCGACAAAAGGCGGACGCTTGTATGGGAATTGGTAAAATGCGTATCAAACGCCGCTGGATGAAGTGGATTTTCGAAGAGGCCGACCGCCTTGACGTTACGATGCCGTGGGAACGCGGTGCCAATCGATCTGCTTGGCGCAAACGCCTAGCGTCTGCCAGCCTGCGCCTGCGCGCCGCCAAAAGCTAAACCATTGCCCTAACGCGTGCGACCCAACATCAACGTCGCACTGGTGCGCCGTAAATTTCGCCAAAAAGCCCGCCCGGATAATTGTAGGATCATACGCGTTGGCAGGATCATCGGGTGATTTGATCGCGCCACGGGCCCATTCACAAAGTCATCAGACCCGCTGCCGACCTCATGGTAATTATGCGCAAAAGCTGGCTCTCGCAGAAACTCGTAAAGCGCATCCATGACGTCTTCAGGATCATCCGCCAGCCGATCATAATCCATCACAAAAATTCGTTCGGCGTGGCGGCTTGATAATGCGGTTCTAAGTCGGTCAATTTGCAAACCAATCGCCCCATCTGGCGCGGTCAAAGCGTTAGCGGCATCACTAAGCGTGTTGTCATCTTTTTCAGCCGGGCTGGATAAAGCATAGGAATTCACAATCGCCGCTGGATTACGCACGCAGATGATTATCCGACACAATGGATAAAGCCGTATCAACGCATCAAGGTCAGTCAGCCAATCGCGGCTTGCATCCAGAACCACGCTATCAAACGGGCGGTCGTGATACACTGCATCAATTGTTCCACGCAAAAGTGCGGTTTTCTGCGCCTCGTCCAAAACGCTGGCTAAATTCGCGGTATCACCGCAATTCGCAAGGATAGAGGCGAAAACCGCCTGAGCGGGGCTATTAACTTTCGACGCAAAGCGTGGATTTTGCCGAAGTAGCGCTGACAGCACAGAAACCCCTGAACGCGGCAGCCCAGCGATGAAATGAAACCGGGTCAACGACCTGATCTTACTGGCATGGTTCGCGTTGTGCAGGTTCATTTTCCGCCTGTTAACAAAGGTTAAGCTTGGATCGCGGCACTGTGACACAATTCTTGGCAGAGGCGCAAGTTTGCCCGCGTGCATGGCGGTTGTAATAATTAACCTTTTCGAAACAATTTGGCGCATCGATTTGCATTGTCGCCAAATGGTGCAAAATAACCTATCCTATTGACTTAGTGATGTTTTTTGCGCTAGATTGTTGCTTGTAACAAGTGTCGCTGTGGCGGCCAAATTCGTGTTCATCTACATTATGGTGGGTAGATGTGGGCGTGCACTCAGGACTTAAAAGGACTGAATGTATGACATTTACCCCCACGCCCGGCTTCCAGCCCGGCAAACGGAATTATGATTCCGATATACCTTCTGACAAATCTACTGATGTGTTGCGTTCACGTGTACCTGCTAGGCAGGCGCAGAACATGAAACAAAACCACGTCAGGAATTTCGCAGCCCCTGTTCAGCGGGCGCAAATTCAATCTCGGGCAGAAACACCGGCTAGAAACCGTTATGGTATTTCGGTTTTGCTGGATGATGGTTCAATTTCATCAGTTGACCACATGGCACCCGGAGAACTTTTCCTTGAAGACATTTGCGCCTGTTTTGGCCGTGGCACATTAATCGCCACACCCCAAGGTCAGATCGCAGTTGAAGACCTGAAGCCTGGCGACAAGATCAAGACCCGCGACAGTGGCGATCAGGTTTTGCGCTGGATCAGCAGTTGCGCGTTGCCGTCAGGTGACTCGGATCAAGCCGGCGAAATGGCATTGCGGATCAAGGCCGACGCTTTGGGTGAATTACGCCCAATGCAAGATCTTGTGGTGTCGCCACGGTTTCGTTTGTTAACCAATCATCCAAGTTGCGAAGCATTATTTGGCTCGCCCGAAACGCTAGCGCCTGCCGCCGATCTTTTGGATGGTGACACTATTTTGCAAGTGCGCCCAGCGCCTGGGCTTGAGTTTTTTAATTTGATGTTTGACAGCCATCAGATTGTTGAAGCCAATGGCCTTGCGACCGAAAGCTATCACCCTGGTAATTTCGGTGTGGCCGTCATGTCGCTGGAAATGCAATCGCATCTACGCCAGATATTCCCGCATCTGAACGGTGATTTAACCCGATTTGGCCGCACAGTCCGCCCAATCCTGAAAGGGTTTGAGGCCGAAGTTTTACGGGTTGGTTGAATTTGAGCTTACGTCTCGCTACGCGAATAACAAAAGGGGGCTGCTTGGCCCCTTAGAAACGCTCGAAAGTGCTTTTGAACCAATGATATCTCAGGTTAATCTTCCGCCAGCGCTCGGCTTTCCAACACGTCAAACGGAACGCCTGGATCATCTTTCGCACCGCGAATAACCAACGATGTTTTTACGCTAGCCACATTATCGGCCGAGGTTAATCCTTCGGTCAAGAAAGACTGAAAAGTCGACAAATCTGGGGCGACGCATTTCAGAATAAAATCTATTTCGCCGTTCAGCATGTGACATTCGCGAACCAGCGGCCAATTGCGGCATTTTTCTTCAAAGGCTGATAAATCAACTTCGGCTTGACTGTGCAGACCGACCATCGCGAAAACCTGAACTTCAAACCCCAGTTCACGCGCATTGACGTCTGCATGATAGCCTTTGATTAAGCCATTTTCTTCCAGCCCACGTACACGTCGCAAACAAGGCGGCGCCGATATACCGACACGACGCGCAAGTTCCACATTGGTCATGCGTCCGTCAGCCTGCAATTCCGCCAGTATTTTTCGGTCAATAGGGTCAAGTTTACTGCCAGGCATTCAAAATTCCTTACGACGCGTTTGGCTGCTGACTACATTTATCTATCGGTCAGCGCAATATCTGCGCAATATTATTTCAACATCACGCAATAATTTTCGCAGATACACAAAATCACTGAAATCTTGTCACAGTGGCGTTAGTATGGGTTTCACCCGCGCAAGACCGGCTCTATATACTTTTCAAACCAACTAGAAATGACCGGATATTCCCATGCCTGACGCGCCAAACACTCGCCATACCCGCTTGTTAATTATCGGTTCGGGCCCTGCTGGGTATTCCGCCGGAGTTTACGCCTCGCGCGCCATGCTAAACCCCATCCTTGTGCAGGGCATTGAGCCAGGTGGCCAGCTAACCACAACAACCGAAGTTGAAAACTGGCCGGGCGATACCGAAGTCCAAGGCCCGGATTTGATGGTTCGCATGGAAGCCCACGCCAAAGCGATGGGCACCGAGATTATCATGGAACATATTTCAAGCCTTGATCTTTCAAGCCGCCCCTTCACCGCAAAAGGCGACAGTGGCACAACTTACACAGCAGACGCCGTTGTTTTGGCGACAGGCGCGCGTGCGCGGTGGCTTGGCCTTGAAAGCGAAGAAAAATTCAAGGGTTTTGGCGTATCTGCCTGCGCCACCTGTGATGGGTTCTTTTACCGCGGTCAGGAAATCGTTGTGGTCGGCGGCGGTAATACCGCCGTTGAAGAAGCGTTGTTTCTGACGAATTTCGCATCAAAAGTAACTTTGATCCACCGCCGCGACGAACTGCGCAGCGAGAAAATCCTAGAAAACCGGCTGATGAAGAACTCCAAGATCGAACCTCTGTGGTTTCATGAATTGGTCGAAGTTGTCGGCGACAGCAATCCATTGGGTGTAACTGGTGTTAAAGTGAAGCACACCAAAACTGGCGAGATCACTGAAATACCTTGCAAAGGTGCGTTCATTGCCATTGGCCATTCTCCGGCCAGCGAACTGGTCACTGATCAACTGGAAACCCATATGGGTGGCTATGTCAAAGTCACACCCGGCGGCACCAGCACATCGATACCCGGCGTGTTTGCCGCAGGTGATTTAACCGATCATGTGTATCGGCAAGCAGTAACTTCTGCTGGCATGGGCTGTATGGCGGCGCTGGATGCGGAACGTTGGTTGGCCGAACAGGATTAGATCAAAGTTCAATGCTTACTGGTTACCGAATTGTCTTTGCCCGCGACGTCGAACATTCATTGCGCGCTGCGCAAAATCCTGAAGGCCGGTTTCACCACAGCGGGCAGCCGGCCCTTTACATGTCACTTTCAAAATCCGGCGCAATCGCTGCCGTGCGTTATTACGCCAAAGCAGACGATCCACAGCGGATCATGATCAACCTGGCGCTTTCTGACGCTAACTTAATTGATATCCGCGATGCTAAAATGTGCGATGCGCTTGGGTTTTCTCAAGACCAGTCGACAATTCGCTGGCAGAACGAACGTAAAGCGGGAAAAGCAGCATCCACTTGGCAAGTCAGTGACAAAGTCCGTGCCAAGGGTGTTGATGGCATGATCTATACATCACGCAGCCAGCCCGATCTTTCGCATCTGGTGCTTTTTCGATGGAACCCCCCGCAACTAAGCACCATTGGGCGCCCGACCAGCATTGAACCCGGCGCTTGGACCTAACTGAAAAAGAGCTTCCAACACAGTTATCGACATATTTGTGCCTTGTTGCCTTGCGATGGCAGCCTTGCAAAAACAACACTAGTGCCGCAAAAGGCCGTTGGGTTAAACCGACGCATAAAGTGGCCCCTTTTCAAGACTAAATAGCAGAGCAGTGGAAATATCATGATAAACCAAAACATAGCACCTATTTCAGAGTTGTATGTCTCGTATGACAGCGCGCAAAAACTGAAACTAGAAGCGGCTGAATTGCCAAGTTGGGATATGACGCCACGTCAGATTTGCGATCTAGAATTGTTGATGAATGGTGGCTTCAACCCACTTAAGGGTTTTCTTGATCAAGCCGATTACGAAAGTGTTGTTGACAACATGCGTCTGGCAGACGGCACATTATGGCCGATGCCAATCACGTTGGATGTATCAGATGATTTTGCCGAAGGTGTGCAATCTGGCCAAGACATCGCATTGCGCGACCAAGAAGGCGTGATCCTTGCGATCCTGTCAATTTCTGACAAATACGTACCAAACAAAGCGCTTGAGGCCGAAAAGGTTTTCGGCGCCGATGACGACAAGCATCCAGCCGTTAACTATTTGCACAACACCGCTGGCAACATTTACCTTGGTGGGGCCATCACTGGCCTGCAACAGCCGATCCACTACGATTTCCGCGCCCGGCGCGACACCCCGAACGAATTGCGCAGTTATTTCCGCAAACTTGGCTGGCGCAAGATCGTGGCCTTTCAAACCCGCAACCCCTTGCACCGCGCACATCAGGAACTGACGTTCCGTGCGGCGCGCGAAGTTCAGGCCAACCTGTTGATCCACCCAGTTGTTGGCCTAACCAAGCCCGGCGATATCGATCATTTTACCCGCGTACGCTGTTACGAGGCGGTTTTGGATCAATATCCGTCCTCTACGACCACCATGTCATTGTTGAACCTTGCCATGCGTATGGCCGGCCCGCGCGAGGCGGTTTGGCACGGCCTTATCCGCAAAAACCACGGTTGTACCCATTTCATAGTTGGCCGTGATCACGCAGGCCCCGGCAAAAATTCGGCCGGTGAAGACTTTTACGGCCCTTATGATGCGCAAGATCTGTTCCGCGAGCATCAGGCCGAAATGGGCATCGAAATGGTCGATTTTAAACACATGGTTTATGTGCAGGACCGCATGCAATATGAACCAGCCAACGAGGTTGAAAAAGGCCTGACCGTTCTAAATATTTCCGGCACCGAATTGCGCCGCCGCCTGAATGAAGGCCTTGAGATCCCTGAATGGTTCTCGTTTCCGACCGTTGTCGAAGAATTGCGCCGCACGCGCCCTGCCCGCAACAAACAGGGATTTACCGTATTTTTCACGGGATTCTCGGGCTCTGGAAAATCAACAATCGCAAATGCCTTAATGGTTAAGCTGATGGAAATGGGCGGTCGACCCGTAACATTGTTGGACGGTGATATCGTCCGAAAAAACCTGTCCTCAGAACTTGGCTATTCTAAAGAGCACCGCGATCTTAACATCCGGCGTATTGGCTATGTGGCCAGCGAAATCACCAAAAACGGTGGCATCGCCATCTGCGCACCAATCGCGCCTTATGCGACAACCCGCTGGGCAGTCCGTGAAGACATCGAAGAATTTGGCGCCTTTCTTGAAGTGCATGTGGCGACATCGATCGAAGAATGCGAACGCCGCGACCGCAAGGGCCTGTACAAACTAGCACGCGCCGGAACGATCAAGGAATTTACGGGCATTTCCGACCCTTATGACGTGCCTGAAAACCCAGAACTCAGCTTGGAAACCGAATATCAAGACGTCGATAATTGCGCCCATCAGGTCATTCTGAAATTGGAACAGCTGGGCCTGATTTCAGGTTAAGTTAATAAGGCCAGCTCAAGCCGAACGACTGGCGGCTGAACCTTGTGGCCTTGCCCCGCTTGTTGATCTATAGGCGGGGCATGACAACAAACCCGCCATCTCTTCGCCCCGATCTTGCCCGCGCCCGCGTACCAAATGATGCTCGCCCCGGCCAGCCAACCATAGGTATGGTTTCGCTTGGTTGCCCCAAAGCGTTGGTCGACAGCGAGCGCATCCTCACCCGCTTGCGGGCCGAAGGATACGCCATTAGCCCCGATTATTCCGGCGCCGATGCGGTGATCGTCAACACCTGTGGATTTCTGGATTCAGCGAAAGCCGAAAGTCTTGATGCGATTGGCGAAGCCTTGGTTGAAAACGGCCGTGTCATTGTCACCGGATGTTTGGGTGCGGAACCGGATTATATCCGCGAACACCACCCCAAAATTCTGGCCGTAACCGGCCCGCATCAATATGAACAGGTGTTGGATGCGGTCCATGCCAGTGTGCCGCCCGACCCTGATCCGTTCGTTGATCTGCTGCCCGCCAGCGGCGTTTCATTGACGCCGCGCCATTATAGTTACCTTAAGATTTCCGAGGGCTGTAACCATAAATGCAAGTTCTGCATCATCCCCGATATGCGCGGTCGATTGGCCAGCCGACCCGCCCATGCTGTGATACGCGAGGCTGAAAAGCTGGTGGATAGTGGGGTGAAAGAACTCTTGGTGATTTCACAAGACACATCTGCCTACGGTGTTGATATCAAACACAAGACGGACCGCGATCATCGCGCTCATATCGTTGATCTTGCCCGCGATCTGGGGTCGCTTGGCGCCTGGGTGCGACTGCATTATGTGTACCCCTACCCGTTCGTGCGCGACCTTATTCCGCTGATGGCTGACGGCTTGATCTTGCCATATCTCGACATCCCGTTTCAGCATTCACACCACGACGTGCTGAAACGCATGGCTCGCCCGGCGGCCAGTGCCAAAACGCTGGATGAAATAGGCAAATGGCGCGAAGTTTGCCCCGATATCACCCTGCGCTCGACTTTCATTGTTGGTTTTCCAGGCGAGACCGAGACCGAGTTTCAGCATCTTCTGGATTGGATGGACGAGGCCCAACTGGATCGCGTCGGGTGCTTTCAATACGAAAACGTCGCAGGCGCGCGCAGCAACGCCTTGCCCGATCATGTGGCAGACGACATCAAACAAGATCGCTGGAACCGGTTTATGGAAAAAGCACAAGTGATTTCCGAGGCAAAGTTGGCCGCAAAGATCGGCAAAACGCTGGACGTGATCGTGGACGCGATTGACGACGAAGGCGCAACCTGCCGGACAAAGGCGGATGCACCCGAGATCGACGGCAACCTGTTCATTGACGAGGGGTTTGAAGGGTTGAGCGTAGGCGATATCGTTCAGGTTGTGGTTGACGAGGCCGGGGAGTATGACTTGTGGGGTCGTTTGGTCGTATAATCAATTGGGAATGCTCATCTAGTTTGGAAAAACACCACGTTTACATGTGCTTCTGACAACAACTCGATTGAAACCTCAAAACTTCTTTCATAATTTTTGTCGCCTAACGGCGGCGTGTATGTTTTTAGTGTTGATAGTCCGCTCTGGATTATAGCCCGAGCACATTCCGCGCACGGAAATAGCGTCGAATAAATCGTGCACCCTTCTAAGGCAATGCCCGATCTTGCTGCATTGTATATCGCATTTCTCTCTGCATGCTCATACCAATGGTATTTTTCCCCTAATTCCTTGTTGTGTCTTAAGGGAACATCTCCATTTACCCCTCTCGGTAACCCATTATATCCAGTTGAACGAATTTCATTTGCGTTTCCGACAATTACAGCTCCGATCTTTCTACTTTTATCTTCACTCCAATGCCCCCTGTGTCAGGGAAGTTGTCCGCTGCTCTACTTTTCTCTATTTTTCATGTGGGCGTGATAGGATAATGACATGGGATATTCACCGGAACGCAGG
>JBLHMX010000086.1:0-10910 GCA_047622625.1 Paracoccaceae bacterium
CAAGACATCGATACGCGAGGCAGCAAACGGCGAAGCCGAGATTTTGGCGCATCTATGTCCAAATGCTAACACTGCTCGCCAGTGGGCCGAATTGGCACAGATTTTGCAGGATCGCAGCCAACATGCCCGCGCTGTCAACCTTGACCCTGCCACTGTGATCCTTGATATGTTGCTAAAGATCGACCAGATCGCGGGGCCAATCAAGGCTGCGTAAACGAAAGCCTTTCAATGCAAGATACCATGCTGATTACGCCGCAAATTGTTGACAGCCACTGCCATCTAGATTTTCCTGAATTACTGGAAGACCTGCCCGGCGTTGTTGAGCGCGCCGTCGACGCAGGCGTTACACGCATGGTCAGTATCTGCACAAAACTGCGCAATGTGGATCAGGTTCGCGACATAGCCGACCGTTTTAATCCAGTGTTTTTTGCCGCCGGCACACACCCGATGTATGCCGACAAAGAACCCATGCTAACCGTTGAAGATTTGCTGGAAGTCGCCAAACACCCCAAAATGGTGGGTATTGGTGAAACTGGGCTGGATTATCATTATACTGCAGACAGCAAAGACGCCCAACAGGCCAGCCTTTTGGTGCATATCGAAGCCGCGCGGCAATCTGGTTTACCATTGATTATTCACGCGCGTGCCGCAGATATTGATATGGCCGATATTCTAACGCAAGAATATCGAAATGGCGCCTACGGTTGTGTCATGCATTGCTTTTCTTCCAGTGCCGAACTGGCAAAAAGCGCCCTTAACCTTGGATTTTATTTGTCGATGTCTGGCATCGCAACATTCAAAAAATCGCAAGATTTGCGCGATATCTTTGCCGGCGCACCCTTGGATCGAATTCTTATTGAAACTGACGCGCCTTACCTTGCGCCACAACCAAAACGTGGCAAACAAAACGAACCGGCCTATACAGCGATGACGGCAGAAATCGGTGCCGAAATTTATGGCCTGTCTTATGCTGATTTCGCGGCTCAAACGACAGCTAACTTTGAACGGTTGTTCAGTAAAGCCGCCGCTTGGAAATCATCCTGATGGCAATTTTACGGTTTACCATATTGGGTAGCGGCTCATCTGGCGGGGTGCCGCGTTTGGGCGATCAAGTCGGCGGATTGTGGGGCGCGTGTGACCCGACAAACCCCAAAAACAATCGCCGGCGATGTTCTTTGTTGGTTGAACGGATCACGGATGCCGGGCGCACACGGGTTTTGATCGATACGTCTCCAGACCTGCGAAGCCAGTTACTTGACGCAGGTGTGGGCTCGTTAGATGGTGTGGTTTACACCCATCTGCACGCAGATCATGTGCATGGCATTGATGATCTGCGAATGGTGGTGTTCAACATGCGCCGCCGCCTTCCGGTTTGGGCCGATGTCCCTACGCGCGATGCGCTGATTTCGCGGTTTGGTTATGCGTTTTTGCAAGCCGAAGGGTCAAGCTATCCGGCTATACTTGACTTGAATTTAATTGATGGGCCGATAACTATTTCGGGCCTTGGCGGCGAGATCACGCTTAATCCGTTTCCGGTTAAACACGGCAATATCGACAGCTTGGGATTTCGTGTGGCAGATGTCGCATACCTTCCGGATGTATCTGAAATATATGAAGAAAGCTGGAAGGCTGTCGAAAATCTGGATGTATGGATTCTCGATGCTCTGCGTCGCGAACCCCACCCAACCCATACGCATTTCGCGCGTTCATTGGAGTGGATGAAACGCGCAGCACCCAAGCGTGGTGTGTTGACCAACATGCATTTTGATCTAGATTATCAAGCTGTGTGCGATGAAACCGAAGACCACATCACTGCAGCCTTTGACGGCATGGTGATCGAGGTTGAAGGATAATTCCATGCAGCTGGCTTTGTATACTTTTGGCCAATTCATTGAACCCTCTGAACACACTCAAAACGATGGCTTTCACAACCTGAACGACGCGGTTCTGCGCAGCTTTGAAGAAGCGCCGGGTTTTGTTGCTCGATCAGGCTATGCCAGTGATCCCGGCCCTGAAAGTTGGGGCCCCGAGATTTATCCGCGGTTCTGGCAAGACAACGGCGACGGTTGGGCACCTGTGACGCTATCGTTGTGGCAAGATCTGAACAGTGCGAAAACCGCGACCTATTCCGGCATTCACATAGACGCGCTTAAGCAAGGTCGAAAATGGTTTCAAAAGGGCAACTGGCCGCCGTATGTTCTTTGGTGGATACCCCGTGCTGCGCAGCCAGTTTGGGCCGAAGGGGCCGCCAAGCTTGAAGCCCTTTGGGACCATGGGCCAACACAAGACGCTTTTACCTTTAAACAAGCTTTTGATCCGCACTCTCAAAATACCGGGGACAAGAATGCTGCTATTACTTGATGTAATTCTGCCAGTTTTTCTGGTGATTTGTAGCGGGTATATCGCGGTCAAAAGCGGATTTATGTCCGAACCCGCAATTGATGGGTTGATGAAATTCAGTCAAAACTTTGCCATTCCCCTATTGCTGTTTCGAGCCATCTCGACGCTTGATATGTCGCAAAGTTTTGACCTTGGCTTGTTAACATCTTATTACACTGGCTCAGTTATCAGCTTTTTACTTGGTCTTTATGGTGCGCGCTTTTTGTTTGGGCGTGCCTGGGACGACAGTGTTTCCATCGGATTTACAGCGCTTTTCGCCAACTCGGTACTTTTGGGCCTAGCAATTATGGAGCGTGCGTTTGGCACGGCGTCCCTAGCCCCTAACTATGCAATTGTCGCGATCCATGCACCGTTTTGTTATTTTTTGGGCATCACAACGATGGAAATCGTCCGTGGTTCGAGCAATGGTATTACCAAAACTGCGATTTCAGTGGGTCGCGCGATGTTCAGCAATTATCTTATGCTGGCAATCGGCTTTGGTTTTGCGGTCAATTTCTCGGGCCTGCTTGTGCCAAGCGCCTTCGCTGATGGAATGGATTTAATTGCCCGTGCAGCCTTGCCGACAGCGCTGTTTGCGCTGGGTGGTATCTTGGTTCGCTATCGCCCTGAAGGCTCGATGCGCGAAGTTCTCATGGTATGTGTAATTTCGCTTTTCATCCATCCGGCAATCGCATTCTTTATGTCGACCCAGATATTTGATTTACCGATTGGCATGGTGCGCGGCGCGGTTTTGACCGCAGCCATGGCACCTGGCATGAACGCGTTCATCTTCGCATCGATGTACGACAGCGCCAAACGCGTTTCGGCCAGCGCGGTGCTGGCCGGAACTCTTTTTTCGATAGTGTCGGTGACGTTTTGGCTAGCTATCTTATCTTAGCCCGGTGACAGGCCACGCATCCGCTCAGACCGTCTACGCAGCATTTCCAGAACCGCCAGCAAACAGATCGAGATAATCACCAAAATGGTCGCAACCGCCAGAATGGTTGGGCTGATCTGTTCGCGAATACCGCTGAACATCTGGCGTGGAATTGTACGTTGTTTGACATCTGCCAACTGCAGAACCACCACCACTTCGTCAAACGACGTAATAAAGGCGAACAGTGCGCCAGAAATAACGCCGGGCAAGATCAAAGGCATCTGCACTTTAAAGAATGTGCGCGATGGACCTGCGCCCATGCTGGCCGAAGCCCGTGTAAGGCTGTCGTCAAACCCAACTAGCGTCGCGGTCACCGTGATAATCACATAAGGCGTGCCAAGAACTGCGTGGGCGATAATGATGCCTGTATAGGTTTTCGCAATGCCAACATCCGAGAAGAAGAAGAACATTCCCGAAGCGATAATCACCAAAGGCACAATCATTGGCGAGATCAACAAAGCCATGATTGCGCGCTTATAAGGCATTTCCGAACGCGACAGACCAATTGCCGCTAACGTACCGATTGAGGTCGCCAGCAACGTCGCAAAAATACCGATGAAGAACGAGTTGCGGACAGAACGTATCCATTGAGCGTTGTTCCACATATCCGACCACCAACCGGCAATCGCATCGGGCGAGACCATGCCGTTTGCCAGAATATCAGCGTACCAGCGTAAGGAAAATGCGGCCGGATCAAAGGACAACATGCCTTCGGTAAAGCTAAAGTAAGGCTGAATATTAAAGCTAAGTGGCACAACGATAATAATTGGTGTGATCAAGAACAGAAAGATCAATCCACATATACCACGGAAAGTATAGAACCAAAGAACTGCACCTGACGGTTCGTAAGGTGGCAAATTCAGGCGATAATCACCGAATGCCAACCAAAGCGACATGCGCCCAAGGATATAGCCCAATATGCCAAGTAGCACCGCAAACGATAGACCCGCATAAAAGAAGCCTACCGCGAACAGAACCACGCCGGAAACAATCGAGGCTCGGCGTTTGTCTTTCAGCATAGTAATACAGGCGAAAGCCAAGCCTGCGAACAGCAGCGCGCCGATCAACAGGTAAGGGATCATCAAAAATGCCACGCCCTGCGCAGTCAGAAATCCGACAACCGCGCCAAACCCGCCGGTCCAAGCCAGATTGAACCACATTGGTGGCTTAGGCGGGACGTATTTATATTCAGTAGCCATTGCTTACCCCATCTGCATGTTGTCAATGCCCACGATACGGTCGTAAAGCCAGTAAAAGAACAGCACGATCATCAATAAGACAAAGCCCATCGCCGCGGCGAGTGACCAGTTAAGTGAACTGCGCATATGAAAGTCGATGAAGTTTGAAATCATCGTACCATTTTGCCCACCGACCAGTGCTGGAGTGATATAAAAGCTAATCGCCAAAATGAAGACCAGAATACCGCCAGCGCCAATGCCAGGAATGGTTTGGGGGAAATAAACCCGCCAAAAGGCTGTCCAGTTAGTGGCGCCCATTGATTTCGCAGCTCGCACGTAAGTCTGCGGGATGGTTTTCATCACCGAATAAAGCGGCAAGATCATGAATGGCAGCAAGATATGCGTCATCGCGATCAACGTACCAGTTTTGTTATAAATCAGCGAAAAACGCGCCTCGTCCGTTGCAAGGCCAAACACGACAAACAGATCGTTCAAGACCCCCTGACTTTGCAACATAGCAATCCAAGCTGTGGTTCGTACCAAAAGTGACGTCCAAAACGGCAGCAGCACCAAAATCATCAACATGTTTGAGGTGCGCGTGGGCAAAGTCGACAGTAAAAAGGCAATTGGATAGCCAAGAATAACCCCGGCCAGCGTCACAATAATCGATATCTGAAAGGTTCGTAAGAACAAGGTTACATGGATGCGACGTTCTTCCGGCTTTCGCTCAAACGAACCGTCTGCGTTGTATTTCAAATCAACGGCCGACGCCAAATAGGCTGGTGACACGGATTTTGACGCGATCTTCATCGCTTTCCAAACTTCGATATCGCCCCATTTGGCTTTCAGTCCGATTAGACTCTCTTTGAAAGGCGCTTCAAGTTTGTTGGAGCTACGCGCAGAAGAGGTGAATAACGATCTTGTGCCGGACAGCTCGCGGTTAACACGCGAGGCGACTTTGCCGATCGATTTGTCTTCTTTGCCGCGGACCAAATCTTGAACCAAAGCCGCGAACATTTCTTCGGTGGGTTCAGATTTTGCATCCCAAGCCGTCAGAACCGGCGTCGTATTGGGCATGTTTGCTGCATATGTATCGTTATAGACGGCGCGCGTCAGGAAAATGACGATCGGCACCAGAAAGGCCATTAAGATCATTAATAAAAGCGGCGTAACCAATCCAAAAGCGCGCAAACGGCTGCGAAACAGCGCTTTAGCCAGCTTTTGTTTTAGCGTCATTCCGTCGCCCAAAGCCGAATTAGCAGGATTTTCCGTTGTATCTGTCATGTCCTGCTTTCACTTTTCTAGAAAAAGGGCGTCTGGGGAGGCCGTGGCCCCCCCAAACAATTTTTGTCCGAATAATCGGATTAGTTAGCCAACCAAGAATTGAAACGTTCGTTCATTTCGTCTTGGTTATCAGCCCAGAATTCAAAGTTATTCTGAAGTGCATTGCCCAAGTTAGCGGGCGCAGTTGGCATATGGTCAACCATCTGGATCGAGTCATCGCTGTGGAAAGTTCCAAGCAATGGGATCGAAGATTTACGAGCAGGACCGTAAGGTATCCAGCTTGCTTGTGCTGCCAACGCCTCTGTTGTAGTTGAAAACGCCATGAATTCCATAGCTAGATCTTTGTTTGGAGCGCCTTTAGGAATTGCCCACAAATCTAGATCGTAAACTTGCGCATCCCAAACGAGACCGAAAGGCTGACCTTCGTCGGCGATCGCATTAAAGATACGACCGTTCCAAGTGATAGTCATAGCAACTTCGCCATCAGCCAATAGCTGTGGAGGCTGAGCGCCGGCTTCCCACCAAACAACTTGATCTTTGATTGTGTCAAGCTTGGCAAATGCACGGTCAACACCAGCTGGTGTCGAAAGAACATCATAAACGTCTGCCGCAGGAACGCCGTCGCCCATCAACGCCATTTCAAGCATCGCTTTAGGGTTCTTACGCATGCCGCGCTTGCCTGGAAACTTTTCTAGGTCGAAAAAATCGGCCATAGTTGTTGGCGCAGTTGGGAACAAGTCTTTGTTAAACGCATAGAGCGTTGTCCAGAAGATGGTGGATACGGCACAATCGTGCAGTGTTCCAGGTAGAAAGTCGTCAACCGCTGCAGTGCCGTCTGGTGCTGCTGGCAGCATCGAATGGTCAACAGTTTCAAACAAACCTTCGTCACAACCGCGAATAGCGTCTGACAATTCTACGTCGACGATATCCCAAGTTACGTTGCCGGCTTCCACTTGCGATTTAACTTCGGCCAAACCGCCCGAGTAGTCTTCGGAAATGACTGTGTTACCAGAAGCTGCAGCCCAAGGCTTGTGATAAGCTTCAACCTGAGACGTGGTATAAGCACCGCCCCAAGAAACAGCAGTGATAGAACCAGCGGTAGTGGCGCCAGCTATCATTACAGAGGCAGTCGCCCCAAGAAGTAGTGTTTTAATAAGCATATATTCTCTCCCTTTTATGCTTTGTGCGCCGGGGTAACCCGACATTTTTCATTACAGCAACCAGTTGACCGGCCGCGCAATGATTTAAAGCCACGCGTCAAGCGCGCGACAATCCTCTTTTAGCCAGCTGACTTTCGTCGTCTCGCCTTCTACAAGATGTTTGTGGCCAGCGGCGTTAGGCACTTTCACGACAAATTCGGTGTTGCCCATAACTTCCATCCGGCAGCGAATGTGATCGCCTAGGTAAATCAGCTCAAGAACTTTTGCTTCAACAGCGCCTGCACCGCTTTTAGCGCCAATATTCACCCGCTCTGGGCGAATTGAAACTGTGGTAGCGGAACCAACGTCACCGCAATTAACGGCCAAGGCTTCACCATTTGTGCCGTTGCCATAATCGACAGTCGCAAACCCGTCTTTAACCGCCTTAATAGTGCCCTTTAGCGTGTTGTTTTCGCCGATAAACTGCGCAACAAACGCGTTTTCTGGCCGCTCGTACAAATCATCTGGCGGCGCCAATTGTTGAATGATGCCGTCGTCAAAAACAGCCACGCGATCCGACATTGTCAACGCTTCAGATTGGTCGTGCGTTACGTAAACAACCGTCACACCAAGGCGTTCATGCAAATGCTTAATCTCGTACTGCATATGCTCGCGCAATTGTTTATCAAGCGCGCCAAGGGGTTCATCCATCAACACAAGCTCGGGTTCAAACACCAACGATCTAGCAAGCGCTATGCGTTGTTGCTGGCCACCAGACAGCTGTGCAGGACGACGGTTTTTGAAATCAACCATCTGCACCATATCAAGAGCCTTGATAACATTGGCTTCGCGTTCAGATTTGCCCTGCCCGCGTACTTCTAATGGAAACGACAGGTTCTCGCCAACCGTCATATGTGGGAACAATGCATAGTTCTGAAACACCATGCCAATGCCGCGCTTATGGGGTGGAATATTGTTGATCGGCTGACCGTCTAACCGAATATCGCCGTGTGTTGCAGTTTCAAAGCCCGCCAGCATCATGAGGCAAGTTGTCTTACCGGATCCTGATGGGCCAAGCATTGTCAGAAACTCGCCTTTGCAAATCGAAAGGTTCAAATCCTTTACGACTAGAATTTCGCCATCATAGCTTTTTTGAACATGGTCAAAGACGACAAACCCGTCGTCTTTCGACGCGGTTTTTGAATCCGTTGGCAAATCTGGCACTCCCTAGAATTACTTACCTTGTGCCGCTTTAATTCGCAGCGTGCCACATTTTTGCAGCTTGGCGGTGAAACAAGCACAATGGTCTGACATTTGCAAGATGATGAACGATCAAAAACGACATTTCGCCGCTTTCACAGCCGGAAAATTCATTTTCCTCGCAGTTTTGCAAACTCAGCCTGCAATATAGCTTGGTCATATTCGGTAGAGATCCAGTCTAAAAGGCTCATGCCACTCCGTTGGGAATCCCTTAAGTAGGCGTCAAAAAACAGATCGAGAATTCCGTTTTTAGAATTTTTCACGTGAAAATGTCGCCAATGCAATTGCTTCATTGCTTGGGCCATCGGTACGTCACATAGTAGATGCAAATACAATATGGCCGCAAACCCGGTCCGATCTGACCCGGACTTGCAATGCATGACGAAGGGTTTTTCAATATCCCGCATATGGTCAATAAGGTCCAAAATCTCGGTTCGACTGGCCAGAGCACTGGCATAAATCCGGCTATCAATAAGCGTTAGGCCAAGTTTCGCACAGGCCTCGCGCTCGAACAAATATTGCGAATGTTCGGACGTTCCCCGCAAATTCAAAATGGTCTTTATGCCCATAGCCTTAAATTCCGCCAGCCGTTTTGGCGAAGGTTGATTGGCACGATATGCACCAGGCGCGAGTTCATGAAAATTCTTCCACCAGATCCGCAGAATTCCGTGATCAAGCCAGTTAAAATGAAACAACGCCCTTTTGCGGGCCTCGGGCGTTGAAATATCGCCACCGACATAGTCTCGCCAAGCGTGTTCACGGGCTTTCAATCGCCTGAACCAAGTTTCCATATTTCGTTTTCCCGTTATTATCGGCACAGCCCGTTATTACCGGCACAGATTGACAGGTAATTCAAACTGGGACGTTTCTCAATCAAGGAACGCGTTGTTTATTCCAGTTGACGGATGTTCTATTATCCAACTCAACCGTTTGGCGCAAAGTTTAACGGTTTCAGAGTGCCCAAAAATATTTTATGGAGGCATTTCAAAGTGCCGGATTGGGCCCAAACAAACATCACAGAACCAAACCACAGCCGTCGGCTTTACCAACTTTGAGTTTCGCCGCCAACGCGCTTTTGACGTCATTGTTGGTCAGAGCTAAAAGTTTAGAGTGTATTTGCCTAGAAAATGGCTGAAACTGACGCTGGCGCTTGCCTAAATTGGCAGAAAATACCAAGCAATTATCTGACAAATTACCTAAATCTGGTGCGGTCGAGATGCACCGAAGTTACTGTTCCGAATTGCACCGTACTCAACAACTTAGCCTTTATAGTATACGTTAATCAAGATGCACAGCCTTGTGAGCTGTACCATGATGTGCCATACTGCTCCCCACTATATCGCCATTTTTGGGGAATATATGGGGAGTGAGCAAGTGGGAAAACTGGCAACGAACGTTCTTAAGACCGTAGATGTTGGGAAGTATTCAGATGGGGCCGGATTGTACCTTCTCGTAACCGGCCACGACGCCAACGAACGCGCCAAGGGCAGTTGGGTTTTTCGCTACACGTACTTCAAGCAGCGATATGAGATGGGTCTTGGGTCAATTCAATCTCTATCACTAGCGCGTGCGCGTGCTGAGTGCGACCGATGGCGGGACCTGATGAATGATCGACGCCACCCTGTTAATCCAATGGAGGAAAAACGCCGTCTTGAATTAGACGCCCAACACGGGCGCGGCGCATTAACCCTTGCAGACGTCGCCCCGCTGGCTTTCGAAGCAATCAAGGGGCGACTAAAGGGCGATGGAATAGCCGGTCGATGGTATTCGCCACTTCGATTGTACGTATTACCTGTGTTGGGGAGCCTCAAGGTCGAGGATATTCACCAACGCGATATTGAGCGTGCGCTCAAACCAATCTGGCAATCAAAAGCCCCAACCGCGAAGAAAGCGCTGCACCGATTAGGCGCGGTTATGAACCATGCCGCTGCAATGGGGCTGGAAGTTAACGCAAATGCAGTCCCGAATGCGCGGCAGCTTCTTGGGGAACAGAGGCACAAAGTCCAACATCATCCTGCCTTGCCGTGGCGAGAGGTTCCTCTTTTATTTCAATGGTTGAACCCTGAAATCACCAGTCAACGGGCGTTAATGCTTTATATCCTCACTGGTGGTGGAAGCCGGATCGGCCCGCTGCGGAATGCGAGACGAGATCAGTTTTCAGAAGGGGTCTGGACCGTTGAAGGCGAAGCCCTGAAAGGCCGAAAGGGGGATGATGTTGAGTTTCGTGTTCCGGTGACACGCGAGATGCAGCGAATTGTCGACAGGCCGGTTGACGACAGCAGCGGTGGTTTTTTGTTTCCTTCCGCTAGGTCGCGACCGGGGTGGTCGATGGCGATTAGCGATCAGGCTATCGAGAACATCATGCGTGATCGAGAGGTTAAATGGAACTGGCTAGAACCATATCGGCCGCACGGCCTTCGGGCCTCATTCCGGTCTTGGGTTTCTGAGGTCGATCCAAGTCTTTATGCCGTAGCGGAAACAGCATTGGCCCATAAAGTAGGCGGTATGGTAGAGCGTTCATATGCAAGGAATGATTTCTTGGAACAGAGGCGCGCACTGATGGAGAGGTGGGCAGATCACTTAACTGGTGGGTCAGGTGAAGTTGTTAGGATGGCAAGAGCATGACAAAAATTGAGGGTTCGGGTTTACTTCCCTACATTTTGGGAAACTATAAGCCGCCAAATATTGAACTTAACTGGTTAGAAGAGTTGGGTATAAGGTACATAGTTGATA
>JBLHMX010000087.1:0-10779 GCA_047622625.1 Paracoccaceae bacterium
TCAATCTTACAATAGCTGATCAAGAGTTTCTTGTTCTGCTTGGGCCGTCTGGCTGCGGAAAGACCACTACCATGCGTATGATCGCTGGATTGGAAGAGGTCACCGACGGTGACATTCTAATTGATGGTGTGCGTGTAAATGATCTGGATCCCAAAGATCGGGATGTCGCGATGGTGTTCCAATCTTACGCGCTTTACCCGAATATGAATGTTTACGATAATATTCGTTTCCCTTTGAAGGTTCGCAAAATACCCGAGGCAGAACATAATGATCGCGTAATGCGGGCCTCGGCCATGGTCGAGCTGGACGAATTTCTGCACAGGAAACCGGCGGAATTATCAGGCGGTCAACGCCAGCGTGTTGCCTTGGCGCGCGCGATTGTGCGTGAACCGAACGTATTTCTTATGGACGAGCCTTTGTCCAACCTTGATGCCAAGCTGCGGGTTTCAACGCGTGCCCAGATAAAAAACCTTAGCCATGAACTAAAAGTCACCACTATCTATGTGACCCACGACCAGGTCGAGGCCATGACATTGGCTGACCGTGTCGTCGTGATGAAGGGCGGAATTGTACAACAAGTTGGCAGCCCAACCGATATTTATGATACGCCTGCAAATGCCTTTGTTGCCAGCTTTATTGGCTCGCCGGCCATGAACCTTATCAGTGGGTCGATCACTGGCGGTGAGTTTGCCAGCGATACGATGAAAATCACCGGATTAGAAACACCTGACGGTGCAGTTCAGTTGGGATTTCGGGCGGAAGATGCTGAAATCGTTGAAAAAGGCGGTGAAATTCACGCGGCGGTTTATACGATGGAATTGTTAGGCGATGCCACAATGATCACAGTTCGCGTGAACGGTGAATTGGTATCTGTTAAAGCTGCAAAAGATTACCGGACAGAGATTGGCGATATGGTTCGCATCTCTGTGCCAAACGAAATTTGCCATTTGTTTGAGAAAAAAACAGGTGTGCGGATTGAGGGATAAACCTCAAAAGCCAATCCCCTAAGGGGTTTAACCAAGATGCGGATAAAAACCACGTCTTTAAGTCAACAGGGAGAAACTTATGTTTCTAAAAACACTTACAGCTGCGGGGGCCTTTGCGGTCTTGGGCAGCACTGCAACGGCAGGCTGCGGCATTTCCAGCGGCAACGTCAATATACTTTCCAACGACTTTCCCGCGATCCAGGCGGTGACTGCTGCCGCGGCAGCATGCGCCGGTGATGGCGTGACTGTAGAAGCCAACCTGACCAAAGATCACAAGGATATTATGGTTGCGGCACTTACAGCCAATCCTGCACAATATTCGTCAGTGATCGTGTCCAACTCAACACTTGTCACGCTGATGAATGATGGGCTTGTTCGCTCTTTGGACGATCTCGTTGCAAAACACGGATCCGCGCTAAATAAAAGCCAGTTGATTACTGTCGGCGGCAAGGTCATGGCGGTGGCTTTTATGGCAAACGCTCAGCACTTGTTTTCACGCACAGATGTGTTGGCACAAGCTGGCATTAGCGATATTCCCTCAACATACGAAGAAGTCCTTGCAGCAGCCGAAGCTGTTCGCTCTGCCGGGCTAATGGAATATCCAGTTGCCTTGAACACCAAAGCTGGCTGGAACCTCGCTGAAGAATTCGTGAACATGTATATGGGCACGGGCGCAGATTTGTTCGTATCTGGCACGGCCAAAGCGGCTGTGAACAACGAACACGGTGTGGCCACGTTGAATATGTTAAAATCGCTGGTTGCCTATTCAAACCCTGATTTCCTGACGTATGATTCCAACGCGACCCAAGCCGAATGGGAAGCGGGCAATCTGGCTCTTGCCGCAATGTGGGGATCTCGTGGTGGCGCGGTTCTTGACGATGAGGGCTCCTCAGCCGACGTCGTATCTGGCACTGTGTTGTCTGCCGCACCAACGTGGGGCAATGGTTCGCGTCCCGCGTCCACATTATGGTGGGACGGCATTGCAATATCTGCGAATATTTCTGACGCAGACGCTGAAGCCACGTTCATTGCTTTGATGGCAGGCATATCCGCTGACGTCGTAGCCGCCAATAACGATGCGGCCGTTTGGCTGGTTGAAGGCTATGCACCAAGTGCCGCTTCTGCAGGTGTTGCAGGAACTGCTCAAGGTGGTGCTGCGCCATACCCAATGCTCCCATTCATGGGGACACTACACAATGCGATTGGCGGGGAAATCTCTGACTTCTTGCAAGGTACTGAAAGTGCTGAGCAAGCTTTGGCAGATGTTGAAGCGGCTTATACCGCAGCAGCCACAGAAAAAGGCTTCCTGCAGTAAAAACTTTTAGGACGGGGGCGATCTGCCCCCGTCCTTTTCTTAGGTAAGTTTGGGCGAACAGATGAAAAACCGCACATTTTTTTGGTTTATATTGCCGTCGTTGCTAGCGATGACGCTGTTCATCGCCTTGCCCATTATTTCCGTTTTCATTCAATCTTTGTACATCCAACACGAAGCAGTTTTGGTTGAAGTTGAAAATTGTGGGCCTTTTGGTTGCACGCAGGAACTTCAGGTCAATGCCGAAGCATCCGCCAAGCTGAAAGACGAACAGCCACTGGGGAAGTTTAATGGCTTTGGAACGTATACCAATCGCAATCATCTGGCTTTTGTCGAAATTGGCCAAGCGCTGCAAGACAGCGTAAGCGTCGGTGATTTTCTTTCCAAGGTCTTTAACTTACCTTTTTACCGTGCGCTTACATTTACCCTTACCTATACATTTGTGGTTACACCTCTTGTGCTGATCCTAGGATTTATTATCGCTTTGGGCGTGAACAATCTGCCCAAACGGATAAAAGGCCCAACGATATTCATCTCGCTTTTGCCGATGATTGTAACCCCATTGATTGGCTCGTTGATCCTGTTTTGGATGATAGATGCCGAAGGGATACTTGGCGCGACACTTCAACGGATTTTTGATGATCCTGACTTGTCATTGAAAGCGTCGCCGACCCTGACCTGGATCATGTTGATGGTGTATGGCGTTTGGCATTCGGCACCCTTCGCTTTCATCGTATTTTATGCGGGCTTGCAAACCGTGCCTGCCGAAACACTAGAAGCTGCTATGATCGATGGCGCGTCCCGCTGGGAACGCACCCGTTATGTAGTCTTGCCTCACTTAATGCCGCTTATCGTGTTTATCGCATTGATCCAATTGATGGATAATTTTCGCGTATTTGAGCCAATTGTTGGCTTTTCCGCACAAGCCAGCGCCACGTCGCTGTCGTGGATCATCTTTAATGACTTAGCTGGCGGCGAGGGAATATTCTTTGGATCTGCTGGTGCGACTTCGGTTTTGACAATTCTTGGCGTCAGTATTCTGTTGATCCCAGTGTTGGTCCGAACATGGCGCGATTTCAGCCAAAAGGTGGTATAATGACAGGCATGGCACAACGTCGCTCTCCAGCGGTAAATATGGTCATCTGGGGCGCTGTTTTGGTTTGGGTTCTTATTGCTGGATTTCCATTCCTGTGGACTTTTTGGGGCTCTTTCAAAGTTCAGGGCGACTTTTTCTCAAAAGCAGATTGGACCAATGCGATATCCGGGGTCCGCACCCAAGTCGAAACCGGCGGGGCTTTTACCGATCGCGGTTACTTTGGCGCTTGGGTGACCAACGAGTTTTGGCTTGCAGCACTTAACACTGGTATCGTTGTGGTTTCGGTCGTCGTCATATCGCTGACATTGGGAACGCTTGGTGGATATGCTCTTGCCCGTTCGGGCAAAAACTATGCATTCTACCTGTTGATGCTGGCGCTGGTGTTTCGGGCGATGCCGCATATCACTTTGGTGTCGGGTTATCTGCTACCGTTTTTTGAATGGAACCTCTGGGGGCATTTGCCGACGGCCATCATTGTGATGGTTGCAATTAATCAACCGTTTACGTTGTGGATGCTGCACAGCTTTTTCCTGAACATTCCCAAAGATCTGGACGAAAGTGCAATGGTCGATGGCTGCACTCGCTTTCAGGCTTTCCGCCATGTGATCGTGCCAGTGATGTGGCCAGGTGTGATTACTACGGGTCTGTTTTCGTTCCTGCTGGCATATAATGATTTCTCAGTCACAGCGACTTTGCTGAGCCAATCCAATCAAACTATGGTGCCAAAAATAGCAAGTTTCTTAGGAACAACGCAAACCGAAGGCAACGTGATGTTTGCCGTGGCAGCCGTCGTTTCTGCCACCATTCCTTTATTGATCTTGGTTTTATTCTTTCAACGACAAATCGTAAGTGGCCTGACTGCGGGCGCGGTCAAGGGATGAATGATCTACGCACAGAACAGGCCGCCCTGTCGCGCGATACAGACATGTCGAAAACCGCAGAAACGCAGGCAGTTATCGAGGGCATGGTCGACGGACTGAATGATCACCGCATCGCTGACATTGGTGAGTTTTTTAGCCAAGGTTTAAGCTGGATGGGCAATACTGGTTGTGGCACAAAACAGGGGTTGAAAGAGTTTCAGGACAATTGGCAGAAACCTTTTCAGGCTGCCTTTTCGGAAAAAGTATGTGTGGACGAGGCGCGCCTATATATGGGCGAATGGGCCGCTGCATTTGGTCGCCAAGAAGCGGTGCATTCGGGTACATTTATGGGCGTAAAGCCAACCGGAAAACGCCTTCAAATCCGCTATATGGATTTTTGGAAAGTGGAAAATGGCGAAATCACCGACAATTGGGTGATGGTCGATTTTCCGCATGTTCTCGAACAACTGGGGGTGGACGTTTTCAACGGTCATGGCTGGGAAGCGTATGATCGGGGCGAGAAAACACCACCTTCCCCAAAGCCTAAATCCGGGAAAAACTAATGACTATAAAGTACCTAAAGCGCGGCAAACCCGATGACGAACGGGCGGAAGATGACGTTAAAACTAGGGCCATCGTCGAGTCTATATTGAAGGACATCGAAGATCGAGGAGACGCATCGGTACGTGAGTTGGCAGTAAAATTCGACCATTATGATCGAGCAACTTATCGGCTGACAGAAACAGAAATCACCGAAATTATTGCCAAAGTATCGCCACGTGACATGGAAGATTTGAAATTCGCCCAAACGCAGGTCCGCAATTTTGCGCAAGCCCAACGCGATAGTATGCAAGACATAGAAATCGAAACTTTGCCCGGCGTGATTTTGGGCCACAAACACATCCCGGTGCAATCGGTAGGGTGTTACATCCCGGGCGGCAAATTTCCGATGGTCGCCAGCGCGCATATGTCTGTGGCAACTGCTGCTGTTGCCGGCGTGCCGCGTATCATCGCCTGTACGCCACCGTTTAACGGTGAGCCAAACCCAGCTGTCATCGCAGCGATGCATCTTGGGGGTGCACATGAAATCTATGTGATCGGGGGTATTCAAGCAGTAGGCGCCATGGCAATCGGCACTGAAACCATTGATCCCGTCCACCTTTTGGTCGGCCCTGGAAACGCATTTGTTGCCGAAGCTAAAAGACAACTTTTTGGCCGGGTCGGCATCGACCTCTTCGCGGGTCCGACCGAAACTATGGTGATCGCGGACAACACAGTGGACGCCGAGCTTTGCGCCACTGATCTCCTCGGTCAGGCTGAACACGGGTATAATTCTCCTGCTGTGCTCGTGACAAATTCCAGTAAACTGGCCGAGGAGACGTTAGTTGAAATTGACCGTATCCTTGAAATTTTGCCAACTGCTGGAACTGCCCGGGTTAGTTGGGAAACTTATGGTGAAGTGATCCTTTGCGACTCCTACGAAGAAATGTTGGCGGTTGCAGATGATATCGCGTCCGAGCACGTTCAGGTAATGACAGATCGCGACGATTGGTTCCTAAAACATATGACATGTTACGGAGCGTTGTTTTTGGGTCCAAGAACAAATGTTGCCAACGGCGATAAGGTGATTGGTACCAACCATACTTTGCCAACCAAAAAAGCTGGCCGATATACGGGTGGTCTTTGGGTGGGTAAGTTCCTTAAAACGCATTCTTATCAGAAGATCACAACTGACAAGGCCGCGACTGAGATTGGCGAATATGGTAGCCGACTATGCATGCTGGAAGGCTTTGTCGGTCACGCCGAACAATGCAATATTCGTGTGCGACGGTATGGCGGGATCAATGTGCAATACGGCACTGGAGCGCCTTATCGAGACGCCGCCAAATAGATGAACACTGCTCGGCAAAATCGGAATGCGATTGCACCGCTTTTTGCGGTATTACGGGATTTCGACGAACCAGCCATACGTTCAATCTTGAAAACACTACTAATACCAGACGCAGCCGTTCACATGTGCCACCCGTTTGGGGATATGTCTTCAGAGGCGTATTATGATCGATGCTTTGCGCCTCTTGTCTCTGCGATGCCCGATGTTGAGCGCCGAGATTCAATCCTTGTAAGTGGTCATACACCGGATGGTGACGATTGGGTCGGCTGCTGTGGGTCATATATCGGCACTTTTGCCGCTCCATTTCTGGACATTCCACCAACGGGTCATTTGGCGCATATGCGGTTTCACGAGTTCTATCGCATGGTCGAAGGCAAGGTTGTTGAAATCCAAGCCATTTGGGATATTCCCGAATTAATGATGCAAGCCAACGCATGGCCGATGGCCCCGAGTTTAGGTCGTGAATGGCATATTCCTGGCCCGATCACTCAAGACGGATTAGCGGATCACACTGAAAATAGTGACCGTTCACAGAACAGCCGGGCGCATATATTGAACATGCTTACAGCGCTTTCTTTGCACCCGATTGAGCCCGTCGAGGCGATGAAGCTCGAAAAATTCTGGCACCCCAAAATGAACTGGTATGGCCCGGCTGGTATCGGCACCGCACGTGGTATCGCTGGCTTTCGGCAATGGCACCAAATTCCATTTTTGAATGCGATGCCTGACCGAGGACAATTCCCAGGCGAAATTGAAGCCCACTTTTTTGCCGAGGGAGACTTTGTCGCTGTCACCGGCTGGCCCGATATGGTTCAAACTGTAACAGGCTCTGGTTGGATGGGAATTGCCCCGAACAACCAGAAAATCTCTTTAAGATCGTTGGACTTTTGGCGATTGGATGGCGATCTGATCCGTGAAAACTGGGTTTTGGTTGACTTGCTGGACGTCTATCATCAGCTGGGCGTCGACGTGTTTGATCGCTTGCGGGAATTCAATAAAGCGCGGAACATGAAAGCAGTTAGTTTTCCAGTTGGAGCGACCGCATGATATTGCCGACAACGCCCTCATTTTCCTTGAAAGGCAAACGCGCCTTGGTGACAGGTGCATCGTCAGGCATTGGCCAAGCTTGCGCCGTCGCGTTGGCGGAAGCTGGTGCCACAATTATATGTGCTGCACGCGGCGTTTTACGATTAAATGAAACAGTTGAGGCAATGCAGGCAAAAGGCTGGGACGCAACTGCCCTAACCCTGGATCAAACGGACCTTGGCGCGCTTGCAGAAGCACTGAAAAAGCCGTTTGATGTTGTCATCAACTCTGCCGGAGTAGGACGTCACAAACCAGCATTAGAAACCACACCTGAAGATTTCGATGTAGTCATGGATCTGAACCTTAGGTCGGCCTATTTCTTGTCGACTTACGCAGCTAAGGCAATGAAATTAGCAGAGATCAAGGGCTCGATTATCCACATATCTTCGCAAATGGGTCACGTAGGTGGAATTGATCGCACGGTTTATTGCGCCTCCAAACATGCATTGGATGGCATGACTAAAAGCATGGCGATAGAGTGGGGCCAACTAGGTATCCGCATAAATACCATTTGCCCAACATTCATTCGCACACCACTAACCCAAGCAACACTGGACGATCCAGAACGCGCGGCTTGGATCAAAGATAAAATCAAACTCGACCGTGTTGGCGAAGTTCAAGATGTCATGGCCGCCGCAGTCTATCTGGCGTCAAGCGCGTCTTCATTGATGACAGGAACACACATGATTGTGGACGGAGGTTGGACAGCAGATTGATGGCAATAGAAAAGATCACATCACTGCAAGTCGCCAAGCGCGCAGGCGTCAGCCAATCAGCCGTCAGCCGAGTATTTACGCCAGGCGCATCAGCATCCGCTAAAACTGCCAAAGCAGTAAAAAAAGCCGCGGACGAACTTGGCTATCGCCCTAATATGATGGCCCGCGCAATGATCACTGGCAAAAGTCGGATAATTGGTCTTGTTGTAGCGTATCTTGACAATCAATTTTACCCACTCGCACTTGAACGACTTAGCAATGCACTTCAGGAACAGGGATATCACATCCTTGTTTTCACCGTTCCAAATGACAGTGACCGCGTGGCTAAAGTGATGCGAGAGTTGCTAGACTATCAGGTCGACGGCATCATTACGGCTTCGGTCAGTATCACCAATGATCTGACCGAACGCTGCGCTGCTGTCGGCATTCCGATCGTCATGTTCAACCGGGCTCAGGATGGGCGTGACATCTCTGCTGTGACATCAGCGAACGTAGCTGGTGGTCGAAAAGTTGCGCAGTTCCTGATTGCATCAGGATATAAGAGAAACGCCCATATTAGTGGCTGGCAAGGATCTTCAACGGGGCGCGACCGCCTAGCTGGATTTCGCGAGGGAATGCGTGCGGCAGGGATGCCGATGCACGGTGTTATCGACGGACATTTCAGCCGCGAAGTCGCCGCGCAGGCAACACGCGATTTGATGAAAAGTGCAACACCGCCAGATGCGATATTTGTCGGCAATGATCATATGGCATTTGCAGTAATGGATACTCTCCGGTTAGAGCTGGGTCTGCGCATCCCCGAAGATATAGCGGTCGTAGGATATGATGACGTGCCACTTGCGCAATGGGCCTCATACGATCTGACCACAGTTCGACAGCCAGTAAACCAAATGGTCGAGGCCACGATCGACATACTTTTAAGCCAGATCAATAACGACAATATCGCTCCACAACGGATTGAAATTGATGGACCGTTAATGGTCAGGGGCAGCGCCCCAGGACAACCTACAAAGGACATAATATGAAAGGTTTTTCAGACCGCTGGAAAGAATTTCCGGACTTTATTTTGGGCATAACGAAAGAGATTTGGGAAGATCGCGGAATTGCAACGCTTAATCACTACTATTCACCGGACATTCCGATGCGGTTTCCTGAAGGCCTTTCCATCGGGAACCAACGTACAATTAACAGCACCCTCGCAACTTTAGCCGAATTTCCGAACCGAGAACTGACCGGCGAAGATGTGATTTGGTGCGGTAACGAAGATGATGGATTTCTGTCATCACACCGACTTTTGACGATGGGAACACATACCGGAAGCGGCTATTTTGGACCTGCGACCGGCAAAAGCTTCGTAATCCGCGCTATAGCGGATTGTGCCGCAATCAATGGTCAAATCAACGATGAATGGTTGATCCGTGATACCGCAGGCATCGTTAAACAACTTGGCATGAAACCGAAAAAATTCGCTCGCCAGCTAATCGAAAGGGAAGGCGGGCCTGACAATTGTGTAAAACCGTTCACGCCATCCCTAGATGTCGAAGGCCCCTACAAAAGTAAGGGCAATGACAACGAATGGGGCGCGCGGATGTCCGACATTCTGACCCGAATAATGAACAAGGACATTTCTGTAATTCGCGCAGAATATGATCGCGCCGTTTGCACTGAACATCCGGCATCCAAGACCGTTCATTCTTGGGCGGCGACAGAAAAGGAATGGATGGGGCTGCGGTCATCTTTCCCAAATGCTGAATTCAAAATTGAGCACCAGATTGGCCGCGAAGACCCAATGCTTTCGCCTCGTGCTGCAGTGCGGTGGAGCCTGCACGGCAAGCACGAAGGGTGGGGGCTATTCGGCCAACCAACGGGCGCCGAAGTTTACGTGATGGGCTTTACCCACGCAGAATTTGGACCCAACGGACTGCGCCGTGAATATACGCTGTTTGATCATGTTTCGATTTGGAAACAGATTTTTATGGCTCAAGGCTAGCCAAAACGACAAAACAATTACGATGGGGATCAGTCCCCAAATTAGGAGAGACCAATGACACCGGCTGAGATGGAGAAACGTATCGTTCGTTATGGCGATTTACGCCCGTGCAAAACAGCATTTATTGATGCACATACACCGGGATCTGACCAAAAAGAGAACTTTACAATAATTGGCGGCGGCGTATCGGAATCCGCAGATCAACATGTTCACATCCAAGACACACCGGGTTTTAACATCGGCGCCGCGGGTCAGCCGCCCAACTGCCGGAATTCTTTGCATTCACATCGTACGGCTGAAGTCTTCTTCGTACTTAAAGGTACCTGGCGGTTTTTTTGGGGTCGTTGGGGGAATGCGGGTGAAGTAACGCTCGAAGAAGGCGATATTATCAATATTCCAACCGGTATCTTCCGTGGATTCGAAAACATCGGCACGGACTACGGAATGATCATGGCAATCCTTGGCGGTGATGACGCTGGAGGCGGGGTTATTTGGGCGCCGCAAGTTATCCAAGATGCACAAGATCACGGGTTGGTTCTGGGCGAGAACGGCAAACTCTATGATACAAAAACAGGCGCAACTTTGCCCGTGGGCGTCAGTCCAATGCCAGTCCTTACGGACAAAGAATTGCAGGCTTTCCCAGAGCCAACAACACTGGATGTCGTGCCGCGCTATGTTGCTCGATATTGGGATATGATTGCGCTGTCAGACAAACAACCTGCCAAAGTGATCGGCAATGACGCGATCCTGCGAGACAAACCCGGTTTCGAAGTTGAACTGCTGTCCCGTAAATCAATTGCAGCGGAAAAGCATAGCCACGAACACCACACAATCCTGATGCC
>JBLHMX010000088.1:0-10698 GCA_047622625.1 Paracoccaceae bacterium
CCAGCAACGGGTTTTCTGAAACGGCACTTTCTGGCGCAAGGCGTAGAATAGCGTTTCGAATGTCAGAAAGGCCTGGGGTGATTAGGGTCAAACGCTCAAGACTGCTTTCAAAATCTGCGATAATCTCGGGGTGGTTGATACAGGTCGCCAGAATAACGGCCTCGCGAAGACGCTCTTCAGATCCGATTTGCGCTAACATCGAATTTTTCGCGCCCGGACTTGCTCCTTCGGGTCCCCGTTTCTTGTAGGGAACAAAAGCCGATTGCCGTTGGTTCTGTGGTCTGAACAAGCCAGTTCGCAAATCTTTTATCGCCGCTACATAGTGATTGCGGATCGATGTGTCTCGGATTTTGCCGATGGCGGTTTTTAGGCTGGCATCAAGCGCCGCGCGGCGTTCAGGGCTGTCAAAATCTTTACCCTCAACCTCGCGTTGCCACAGTAATTTGACCATCGGTTGCGCGCTATCCAACAAAGCTTGCATCGCGCCTTTGCCTTGCAATTTGATCAGATCATCCGGGTCCAGCCCTTGCGGCAGGATGCAAAACCGCAAGCTGCGGCCGGGTTCAAGCAAGGGCAGGGCGATGTCGATCAAGCGCATAGCGGCCCGCAGCCCTGCGGTATCGCCATCAAGCGCAATAATTGGCTCGGGCGTCAGCCGCCATAACAGCAGCAACTGATCCTCTGTTACGGCGGTTCCAAGTGGGGCGACGGCGTGGTCAAAACCAGCTTGCGCCAGCGCGATCACATCCATGTAGCCTTCGGCAACAATCAGGGACTGGGCTTTGCCTGCGGCCTCGCGCGCGGGCGCGTGGTTGTAAAGCGTGCGGCCCTTGTCAAACAGCAAAGTTTCAGGTGAATTCAGGTACTTGGCCCGTGCATTTGGGTCCATAGCGCGGCCACCAAAAGCGATGGCGCGGCCACGAATATCGCGAATAGGGAAAATAATTCTGCCCCGGAAGCGATCAAAAGGTTTGCCGCCGTCATCTGGTTTGATGGCAAGACCCGCGTCGATAATCAGATCGGATGCAATACCTTTGTCAGTAAGATGTTGGAACAATCCAGTGCGACTGTCGGGCGCAAAACCGATCTCAAAACGTTCTAGCGTGGCTTCGGGCAGTCGGCGATTTTTCAGATAATCGCGCGCGGAGCTGCCCAGGGAAGAGTTTAGCTGCAGACGGTAATATTGAACGGCGGCTTCCATCACGTCGGTCAATTTCGTGCGTTGGTCGGCCTTTTGTTGGGCTTGTGGGTCTCGTGCGGGCATCGTCATGCCAGCTTCGCGGGCCATGATTTCCACAGCCTCCATAAAGCCAACGTTTTCGGTTTCGCGAATGAAATTCAGCGCATCGCCTTTGGCGTGGCAGCCAAAACAATAATAAAACCCCTTGCGGTCGTCCAAATGAAAGCTAGCGGTTTTTTCTTGGTGAAACGGGCAAGGCGCCCAATAGTCGCCTTTTCCCTGATTGGACTTTTTGGCGTCCCACGTGACTTTGCGACCGACCACTTGGGCCAGCGAAGTACGTGTGCGAAGATCATCCAAAAATCCGGGGGGCAGGCTCATGATGGTGTAATATCGTTTGGCTTGCGCTTGGTTTCAAGGCAATATGCTTGCGGCGTGGATGTTTTTTCCATGAGGAAATTAGTTTTGTTTGATTTTAATCCGCTGGCGTAGGCTGCCATCATTCCGGTTGAAAATCAGGACTTCATTGTCAGTCGTGACCACGGCGTACCAGTCGCCGCCTTGCGTAAATGTTTGCGCAGATGATCCGTCAGGCAAAGTCAAAATGCTGGGCAACGGCACGGGGTCATCAATGGTTTGAATAACATTAGGTACGCGGATGACAATCAGTGTGATGATGGTTACAAGGCCCCCAATCATTGTGGCGGTCAGGATCGTCACGAGTATTCGCAAGAACCTAAGATTTCCGGGTTCACTTGTAGGTTCTGGAGAGTTCATGCCTGTTTCCAATGTAGATCCGGTTTTACGCGTTACCATCGGGGAAAATCCCCCGCCTCGGCTTGATAAAGCTTTGGCGCAAGTTGTGCCAGAGGAAGCGTCGCTTAGTCGGTCGAGACTTGGCAAACTGATTGAAGGTAGTGCAGTAGCCCACGAAGATGGCGCGCTTGTAACATCTTTGAAAACCAAAAGCCACGAAGGTGACGTGTTTTTGATAACCTTACCGGCAGCAACCGAGATTGAGGCCGGCCCCGAAAACATACCACTTGAGGTGGTTTATGAAGACGACGACCTGATCGTGGTTAACAAGGTGGCTGGAATGGTTGTGCATCCAGCGCCGGGATCAGAAACTGGTACGTTAGTAAACGCGCTGTTGCATCATTTTGGCGGCAACTTATCCGGCATTGGTGGCGAAAAGCGGCCCGGTATCGTACATCGGATTGACAAAGACACGTCGGGCTTACTGGTCGTGGCAAAGTCGGATAAGGCACATCACGGGCTGGCGGCGCAATTTGCCGATCATTCGCTTGAAAGACATTATCGCGCGATTTGTTACGGGGTGCCAAGCCGGGGCGATCCGCGCTTGGCCGGTATCGCGGGTGTGGCGTTTGAAGAGGGCAATGTTGTGCGCATTTCTGGCAATATTGCGCGACACAAGAATGATCGTAAACGCCAAACAGTAGTGAAAAACGCCGGGCGCCACGCGATTACACGATTTCGATTGATGCAAGAATTTGGCGCGGTGGCCTTGTTGGATTGTTGGCTGGAAACCGGGCGTACGCATCAGATCAGGGTGCACTTGACCCATGCTGGGCACGCCCTAGTCGGTGATGCGACCTACGGTGGGCGCCGCGCGATTGCGGCCAAGTCATTGGACCCTGAAGGGATTGTGGCGGTGCAGAGTTTTCCAAGACAGGCATTGCATGCGGCCACTTTGGGCTTTGTTCATCCTGTCAAAGACGAGTTCATGCGTTTTGAGGCAGAAATGCCTGAAGATATGCAAGCTTTGCTGGAAAAATTAACCTGACATTAACCCTTGAAATGCGAATACCTGATACCTATTTCGGTAATGTAACGATGATTAACATACAAGTCATCGAAATCTATTCGATAAACGGGGAACAAAATGAGCTATGCAAATCTACCGGCCCCGTCGCCGGAACAAGGTTTAAACCGATACATGCAGGAAATTCGCAAATTTCCTATGCTGGAACCTGGTCAGGAATTCATGCTGGCCAAGCGCTGGGCTGATCACGACGATTCTGGTGCGGCGCATCAGATGGTGACATCGCACCTGCGTTTGGCGGCGAAGATCGCGATGGGTTATCGCGGCTATGGCTTGCCAATTGCAGAAGTGGTTTCGGAAGCAAATGTTGGCTTGATGCAGGCTGTGAAACGCTTTGACCCCGGCAGGGGCTTTAGATTGTCGACCTACGCGATGTGGTGGATCCGTGCCAGTATCCAAGAATATGTTCTGCGGTCGTGGTCGCTTGTTAAGATGGGTACGACGTCGGCGCAAAAGAAATTGTTCTTCAACTTGCGCAAGGCTAAAAACCGCATTGGCGCATTGGAAACCGGTGATCTTCGGCCCGAAAATGTTGAACGCATTGCCACTGATCTGAACGTGACCCAGGCTGAAGTTGTTTCAATGAACCGCCGCATGTCGGGGGGGGATGCGTCGTTGAACGCGCAGATATCTGGCGATGGCGAAGGTACTTCGGAATGGCAAGATTGGCTTGAAGACGAAGACGCGGATCAGGCCGGGGATTACGCCGACAAGCAGGAATTCGAAACCCGCCACGAACTGCTTATGGAAGCGATGGGTGATTTGAATGACCGGGAAAAAGACATTCTGATGAAAAGAAAGTTGGAAGACAAACCCGTAACATTGGAAGAGCTGTCGACCGTTTATAACGTTAGCCGCGAACGTATTCGCCAGATTGAAGTTCGGGCGTTTGAAAAGCTGCAGTTGAAAATGCGCGAATTGGCGTCAGACAAGGGCTTGATGCCCGCAAACGCTTAGGAAAGGAATTTAGATGAGCACGACTGAAAATCAAAACGATGAATTTGGTGGCCAAGCCTATGCACGCCAAGGCAATGTCTGGAAACGCGGGCTGTTTATGTTGATATTCTTCGCCCTGTTCGCCTTAGCGGAAACCGTTTTGGTCGTTGTCGCAGTGATCCAGTTCCTGTGGATGCTGTTTGCCAAAGAGAAAAATGAAGGCTTGGCTGATTTTGGCCAAAGCCTTGGTCGGTGGTTGCAGCGTGTCGCTGATTTCCAAACCGGTGCAACGGATGACAAGCCTTTTCCCTGGGGAAAGTGGGAATAGACACAGCCCATAGAGCAAAATTGATAAGCCTCGATCGTTTGGTCGGGGCTTTTCTGTGCGCAAAATGACTCAATCCCAACATTATTGCTGATTTGGAAACAATCTTCTTGTTCGGCTGGCTGCAAGACCGGACAATCGCCTAAAAAATACAGGGCATTCAAATGATTGATCCGCTTACAAGACTAGCAGTTTCTTATGGCACCGATAAATATGGCTACCATGACTATACGCCAAACTACTATCGCTTGTTCCAACACTTGAGACGCAAACCAATCCGGCTTTTGGAGATCGGCGTCGGCGGATACCAAGACAGCGATCGTGGCGGCGAGTCACTGGAGGTTTGGCGCGATTTCTTCCCAAAGGGTCAAATTGTCGGCATCGATATCCAGAAAAAAGAAATGAATCTCGGCGAGCGGGTGACGATCCTGCAAGGCAGTCAGGTTGATGCGGAATTCCTGACAGAACTGGTGCGTGATCACGGGCCGTTTGACATTATTATCGACGATGGCAGTCACCGGAACGAACACGTGGTCGAGTCTTTTGGATTACTGTTCCCCGGTTTGGCCGCAGGCGGAATATACGTGGCCGAAGATGTACAAACGTCTTTTTTCCCGCGCTTTGGTGGCTCACTTGAATTGACGGCTCCAAATTCTGTCGGGCATTTTGCGGAAATTCTGCAAGAATTTGACATCAAAGGTCGCGCCGGACTTGCTGATCTCACGACAATTACGCGATTTCATAACATAATCTCGCTGCACAAGTCTGGCAGCGCGCCGGATATTAACACCCTGCTTAAGTCTAAGAAGAAATCAGCAGTCCGGTTGCTGGAAATTGGCGGCAGTGAAAAATCTTGTGCCGCTTGGCGCAAGAATTTCCCAGACGGGAAAGTTGTCAAATTTGCTACTGATGCTAAACGTTGGAAATCAGACTCTGTCGCGCTAAAAAAACTTGCCCACAGCGAGGGGCCGTTTGATGTTGTGATAGACAATCGGCAAACAAGAGACGCGGTAACAGCCGGTTTCAAAGCACTTTACCCCGGCATGGCCGACAAAGGAATTTACGCAGTTAGCGGCGGAAAATCCGGCGGCGTAGAGTATTTTTCGGATCTGTTTGTAGCCGTGGAACACCGTGAAATCGTTGTGAATTTTCCTGATGCCAAACTAAATCCGTTAGCCAAGATCGTTTATTCAATGACGCGCACACCCGACTGGTTTGTGATGGAAAAGGCGGCGAATGATTACCCGTCAAACTTTGGATTTGAGTTCGATAACCCCCAAGCGGTTGTCGCACTTGACGCAATGGACAAGATATTAACGCGCTGCGGTAAAGAGCGGGGTTATCTGCTTTATACCGATATTATGACCCGCGCAGGGGATACGCAAAAAGTAGCTAAGATGCTAAAAAAGCTTGATAAAATTGGGGCGTCGTCGCGGCCGTATTACAACGCGGCATCACGACAAGCACGCGTTGACAAAGATTGGGGTACGGCCATGACTTTGTTAAATTGTGCAGTGAAAGCTTACCCCAATGACTATCGAATTCGCAGTCAACTTGGTTCGATCTATAGCAAAGAACGTGATTGGGAAAACGCCCATGACCAATTTGAGGCCGGCATTGAACTTGCGCCGCGAGATCCGTTGTTGCGCATTCAAATTGCGAATGTTCTATCGCGGATCGACAGGGTTGAAGATGCTGTAACTTCGGCGTCAAAAGCCGTAGAACTTGCCCCCACCAATGCCGGACATCACGTACAACTGGGCCGAATGCAAATTGACGCCGGGCAGTTCTTGGAAGCGATTGCAACGCTGGAAAAGGCCGTTGGGATAAACGCCGAGATACCCAACGTCCATCGCCAACTAAGCCGAGCCTATGAATGTTTAGGGCAGGACGCCGAGGCCATGAAAATGGCCAAAGAAGCGCTTAAGCTCTACCCAGAAAACCGAGAATATCAACGTTGGCAAGACAAGCTAGCCGCTGTTTAGCGACCGGCTCAGCCTTCCATTGTTTCAAGCTCGTCAATCATTCCGGAAATCATGCTAAGACCCTTGTCCCAGAACTTTGGGTCAGTGGCATCAAGGCCAAATGGTGCCAACAATTCCGTGTGGTGCTTTGAGCCACCGGCCTTCAGCATATCAAAATATTTGGCCTGAAAATCTGCATCGCCCTCTTCGTAAACCGCATATAGTGCGTTCACTAAACCGTCGCCAAAGGCATAGGCGTAAACGTAAAAAGGCGAGTGGATGAAATGCGGAATATAGGCCCAAAATGTCTCGTATCCGTCCATGAAGTTGAAAACCGGACCAAGGCTTTCGGCCTGCACCGACATCCACAACGCGTTAATACCGTCAGGCGTCAGTTCGCCATCGGCCCGGGCGGCGTGAAGTTTACATTCAAAATCATAAAACGCGATTTGGCGCACGACAGTGTTAATCATGTCTTCAACTTTACCCGCCAGCAAAGTTTTGCGTGTGGCTTGATCCGGGGCTTCCGACAACAATTTACGAAAGGTCAACATTTCGCCAAAAACGCTGGCAGTCTCGGCCAATGTAAGTGGGGTCGAAGACAGCATTTCGCCCTGATCCGCAGCCAGCACTTGATGCACGCCGTGGCCAAGTTCGTGCGCCAAAGTCATTACGTCGCGTGGTTTGCCAAGATAATTCAACATCACATAAGGATGAACATCCGTGACGGTCGGGTGGGCGAACGCACCCGGCGCTTTGCCGGGCTTTGTGGCTGCATCAATCCAGCCTTTGTCAAAAAATGGTTCGGCTATTGCCGCCATTTCAGGAGAGAAATCGGCGTAAGCATCCAGCACGGTTTTGCGCGCAGTTGCCCAATCTACAGGTTTCGCATCTTCTTGGGGCAGGGGCGCATTGCGGTCCCAAACTTCTAACGTTTCCAGTCCCAACCACTTGGCTTTAAGTGCGTAATAACGGTGCGAAAGCTTTGGGTAAGCCGCGACCACAGCGTTGCGCAGGGCTTCGACTACTTCAGGTTCAACATCATTGGCCAAATGGCGCGAAGCTTGTGGCGTAGGCAGGGTGCGCCAGCGATCTTCGATCTCTTTTTCTTTGGCAAGCGTGTTCGTGATACGCGCATAAAGTGGTAAGTTTTCACCAAAAACCTTTGCCACAGCACGGGCCCCTTTTTCCCGCTGTGTGCGATCGTGATCCGTCAATAAGTTAAGCGTGCTTTCAAGGTTCAATTCTTCGCCGTCCACTTGGAAACTTAATGCAGCAGTGGACTCGTCAAATAGGCGGTTCCAAGCCGTGGACCCGACAACGGATTGATCGTGCAAGAACTTCTCCAGCTCATCGGAAAGTTGGAAGGGCTTCATTGCGCGCATACGATCCAACACAGGTTTATATCGGTTCAACCCTTCTGAAGTGTTCAACATGGCCGCAAGCGCAACATCGTCGATCCGGTTCATTTCAAGTGAAAAGAACACCAACGCCGTCGACAAATCGGTAATGTCTCCTTGCATATCCGACATAAATTTTGCGCGATCCGCATCAATGGTATTTTGATAATACCGCAGTCCGGCAAAAGACATAATGCGCCCAGCGATCGATTGAATTTTTTCATAGCGGTGGATGCAAACCAGCATTTCATCGCCGCTTAACCCTGCAAGATTGCCCTCGAAATCAGCAGCGAAACTTGCGGCTTCTTGCGCCAACCATTCAAGATCGCTCGTGATTTCTTGGCCGTCAGTAGACGGGTACAGATCATCAAGGTTCCATTCAGGTAGATCACCAAATTCACCGCCACCGCCCTCGGCCTTGTCTTTGAAAATTTCCGGTGCAGCTTGGGGTAAATGAAACATGTTTTGTCTGTCCTATATCAGAGATTGTTTGCCCTGACATAACGGCAGCCATAGGGGAAGTTCAAGGCCCGTGCGATCATAGGTTTAGGTCAAGGGAAACTGGAAAATGATCAGATGCAGTGAGCAAAGCTTTATGCAAGGCCCGATCCTTAAAGCAGGCGGCATTGTCAAAAGGATGCCAAATTTCCCAGCCCTTTGCGCGTGCGTGTAAATCGGGCGATACCATGATGTAATCAAGCAGTGCGTTTAGATAGGCCCGCTTGGGTTTGATGTAAAACCGCGAAGTTGCGGGCGGGTTATCGATCTGGGGTTTCATCGCGGCAATTGCATGGGGATCAAACAATTGGCGGGCTTTGTCACCCCCAACACCCATCACGACCTCAACACTGGAACGACCAAGAATTTGTTCATATTCATCAAGCCCAGGCCCGTCGTTTAAATCACCTGCAACGACAATGGCGTCACCCGCCGTGACGTGGGCGTCGATACGTCGGCGCAGCCAAATAGATTGTGCCAGTTGCTTGCGTCGGTTCGCAGTTGAAATCTGCGCGACTTCGTTTGGGGACTTGGCACCATGTGGTGCTTTGGATTTTACGTGAACGCCGATCAAACGGATGGGTTTGGCGCCGATAGGGTGAAGTTCGACCTCAAGTGGCGGCTTTGAGAAATTTACTTTTTCGTGGTTGCCATCGACACCAAGATCAATCTGAAATGAGCTGTCAAATCTAGGGGCGTCATGCGGGTTACTGTGATCCGGGACCCCGCCCTGTGGGTCGTGTTTTGCACGACACACCGCGGGGTCATAGAGCAGGGTAATTTCCTGCCGAGTATCGTTGGCAAACCCTTCCAAAGCGCGGTTGGTGCGCAGATTAAATACACCTGCGAACCCTTCAAGTGCGCGGGTTGACGATTGCCTTTTGCCTGAATTTGGTGCTTCAACAATCAAAATAGCATCAGCGTCAACCGCTGTCAGAACTTTGGCGATGGCTTCAATCTGTTGGGACCGCGTTGTCTTGTACCGTGTGGACCATTTGTTATCGTCCAACAGTTTGTCGTCTCGGCTGAACAAGCTGGAAAACCATTCGACATTGTACGTGGCGATGCGAAACGGTGTCGTCATCAGGTGTGGTTGGCTTGAATTTCTTCCCAAGCTTTGTTGATCGCAATCAGCTTACGCGTTGCCATGTTAACGGCTTCTTCGGGAACGCCGCGCGCCATCATCCGATCTGGATGGTTGTCGCGAACTGCTTGTCGCCAAACCACGCGAATTTCGCTGACCGGGGTTTCGGGTTCGACACCTAGAACGGCATATGCGTCAGCTGGCGCATCGGGTGCAAATCGCGTGCGTAACGCGCGAAAACGTCGGTCGCTTAGTCCGAAAATAACGGACACATTGTGGATAAAGTCATCTTCTTTCGGATGGTATTCGCCATCTGCCATCGCGATGTAGAATAAGCCTTCTAATAGATCTTCCAAAACAGCACTGTCGTTTTGGAACATGCTGGCGATCGACCGGGCATAGGTTCGGTATCCTGTGATGTCTTGCCGGGCCATATCAAACACCCTGGCGGCCTGAGATTCTTCGGCCTTTGGAATATGAAAAACCTCGCGAAAGGCAGTAACTTCATCGCGTGTAACAAGGCCATCAGCTTTGGCCATTTTAGCGCCCAAAGCAATCACCGCAATTGCAAAAGCCACAGTGCGTTCGGGCGGAGTGCGCAGTTTGCCAAAAATATCCGAGAGGCTTTCACCCTTGCTAAGGGCGGATATGGCGTCGGCAATTTGGGACCATAAGGACATGAGTGACTCAGAATTTAGGACTGGGTTACAGGAATTTCTGCATTAGTATAAGATCATACCATTGGTTGAATTTATAGCCAACCTCGGGAAGCCGCGCAACTTGGACAAAGCCAAGTGCCGTGTGAAAATCGATCCCGGACGGATTACGGTGACTGATCCCTGCGAGCATAGAATGGTGGTTTTGGTTGCGCGCATGGGTTTCGATACTGTCCATCAAGCGCCGACCAAGGCCTTTGCCAGCCGCTTTTTCAGCCAAAAATATCGTGTTTTCCACGGTATTCGTATAGCCGTTTGAAGCGCGAAACTGAGTGTACGTGGCGAACCCCAAGATTTCGCCCTGATCGGCCGCGACGTAAAATGGTTGGCCAAACTTAGCTTTTGCTGCCAGTTCAACTGTCAGCGAGTTAGCGGTCTTTTCAGTAGAATTAAATGTCGCGTGTGACGTGCGGATGTAAGGGTTCCATAGATCAAGAACCGAGGGCAGGTCGGCGTCGGTTGCGGGGCGAATTACGGTGTGATCTTGCACGGACTGCCCCTTTCGAGCTTTCTACGTGGTTTCGTATTGAACGTATTAACCGAGGAAAAGCCAGCCGAAAGTTGTAAATCCAGTTGACACCTTTGATAGAAATCGGTCTGTCGCCGCTATCGGACTAGCGGACTAGCGGACTAGCGGAACTCGGATCAAAAGTCGGCGATTATTTTGGAATGTTACACATGTTTTGTCTTGTGTTCCAACAAACCCTGCGCAACCATTCAAGCCAACTTTTTGGAGAACCAATTGGGCCGCA
>JBLHMX010000089.1:0-10673 GCA_047622625.1 Paracoccaceae bacterium
AACAGTGAAGAAGAAGACATCTAGTCGAACATATCCTTACACGTAGATAGGCCCGTTACTCGGCTGCGACGCGACGGGGCTTCAACAAGTCTTTCAAATAATAACCAGTATAGCTGCCCTTAACTTTGGCCACCTCTTCTGGCGTGCCCGTGGCAACAATTTCACCACCGCCGTCGCCGCCCTCAGGGCCAATATCAATAATGTGATCCGCGGTTTTCACCACATCCAGATTATGTTCTATTACCAATACTGAATTGCCCTGATCGACCAATTCGTGCAGCACCTCCAACAGCTTACGCACATCTTCAAAATGCAAGCCAGTCGTCGGTTCATCCAGAATATAAAGCGTGCGCCCTGTCGAGCGTTTGGATAACTCCTTGGACAGCTTTACCCGCTGCGCTTCGCCACCTGACAAGGTTGTAGCCTGCTGGCCGACCTTGATATACCCAAGTCCGACGCGCATCAATGCGGTCATCTTTTCCCGAATGCTTGGCACGGCCTTAAAGAACGTTTCGGCGTCTTCAACATTCATGTCCAAAACATCCGCAATGCTGTTGCCTTTGAACAGGATTTCCAGTGTTTCTCGGTTGTACCGCTTGCCCTGACAGCTTTCGCAGGTCACGTAAACATCGGGCAAAAAGTGCATTTCAATTTTGATGACGCCGTCACCTTTACAGGCCTCGCAGCGGCCTCCTTTGACGTTAAAGCTGAAACGACCAGGCTTGTAGCCACGGGTTTTACTTTCAGGCAAACCCGCAAACCAGTCGCGGATCGGAGTGAAAGCACCTGTATAGGTCGCGGGGTTAGATCGGGGCGTGCGGCCAATTGCACGTTGGTCGATATCGATGACTTTATCCAGGTATTCCAACCCTTTAACTGCATCACAAGGCGCAGGCGTCTGGCGCGCGCCGTTCAAACGCATGCTGGCCGTTTTGAACAAGGTTTCAATTGTTAGCGTCGATTTGCCACCGCCCGACACACCAGTAACGCAGGTAAATGTCGCCAATGGAAACGTGGCCGTCAAATTCTTAAGATTGTTACCCGTCGCGCCCTGCACAACCAGATTTTTGCCACTGCCCTTGCGCCGCACTGTCGGCACTGGAATTTCACGCGTGCCGGTCAAATATTGCCCCGTGATCGACACAGGATCAGCGGCGATTTCTTTGGGCGTGCCTTGAGATACAATTCGACCTCCATGCACCCCAGCCCCGGGCCCAATATCCAGCACGTGATCAGCGGTTTTTATGGCCTCTTCGTCATGTTCAACAACGATAACGGTATTGCCCTGATCCCGAAGATTTTTAAGCGTTTCCAACAACCGACCATTGTCGCGCTGATGCAGGCCAATCGACGGTTCATCCAACACATAAAGCACACCGGTTAACCCCGAGCCGATTTGGCTGGCCAACCGAATGCGCTGGCTTTCGCCGCCAGATAACGTGCCGGAATTTCGACTAAGCGTCAGGTAATTCAACCCAACATTCACCAAAAACCCCAACCGTTCCCGGATTTCTTTAAGGATGGCTTTGGCAATTTCGTTGCGTTGATTGGTTAACGATGCAGGCACTTGTTCCATCCAAGCAAGGGCTTCACTGATCGACATCTGAACCACTTGACCCGCATGTAGGCCGTTGATTTTAACCGCTAATGCTTCGGGGCGCAGACGGAAACCGCCGCAAGATCCACATTCACGATTGTTTTGATACCGCTCGAATTCCTCACGGATCCAATTACTGTCGGTTTCGCGATATCGACGTTCCATATTTGGAATGACACCTTCAAATGCTCGCGTAACTTCATAGACCCGCCCGCCTTCGTCATAGCGAAACTTAATCTCGTCTTCACCCGAACCATACAACATAACCTGCTGGGCCTGTTCAGGAAGATCGCGCCAGGGCGCATCCCTTGGGAAATCGTAATGACGCGCCAAGGCTTCGATTGTTTGCAGAAAATAAGGTGATTTTCCCTTACGCCAAGGGGCCAACGCGCCGTCATAAAGCGCGATTGTCGTGTCAGGCACCACTAGGCGTTCGTCAAAGAAAAGCTCAACACCCAAACCATCACAATCGGGACATGCGCCAAAGGGGGCGTTAAAGGAAAACAGACGTGGTTCGATTTCGGGAATGGTGAAGCCGCTGACCGGACAGGCAAAATTTTCGGAAAATGTGATGCGCTCAGGTTCGCCCTCTTCCGGGTTCGGCGCTGTTTCCAGAATTGCGATACCATCGGCCAGATTAAGGGCTGTCCGCAGGCTGTCAGCAAGCCGCGTTTCCAAGCCATCGCGCAGGACAATCCGGTCTACCACGACGTCAATATCGTGGCGGAATTTCTTATCAAGTTTCGGGGCGTTATCCAGCTCGTAAAACGCGCCGTCAACTTTGACACGTTGAAAACCTTGTTTTTGTAAGTCTAGGAATTCCTTGCGGTATTCGCCTTTACGGTCGCGAATAATCGGCGCCAACAGATATCCACGCAGGCCCTTTTGCATGCCCATGATGCGATCAACCATTTCGCTGACTTGCTGGGCCTCAATCGGTAGACCCGTGGCAGGCGAAAACGGCGTGCCAACGCGGGCAAACAACAAACGAAGATAATCGTAAATTTCGGTAACGGTACCAACGGTGGAGCGCGGGTTTTTTGACGTGGTTTTCTGCTCAATCGAAATTGCCGGGCTTAGGCCGCTAATATGATCCAGATCGGGTTTCTGCATCATATCAAGGAACTGCCGCGCATAGGCCGACAGGCTTTCGACATAGCGCCGCTGACCCTCGGCATAAATTGTATCAAACGCCAGGCTTGACTTGCCAGAACCAGACAGGCCCGTGATTACCACCAGTTTGTCACGCGGAATAGTCACGTCGATTGATTTTAGATTATGTTCGCGTGCGCCGCGAATTTCGATGTTTTTAAGTTCGGCCAACGCCCGCACCCCCGTGCAAATTTCTTGAATTAACCAAGTTCAATCAGAATGGAACAAAACATGATCATTCACAAGTCAGAAGTGGAAAATTATATCTTCTAGATCAAAACTTCCAGCGCTCATATTTTGTCGTTTTCACGGGAATTTTGGGCCGGACACAGCACCGCTTTCCAAATCGTTAGTTGGAAAATGGGTGCTGTTGTGAAATTTGCAATATGGATGGAACGGTTTTAACAAACGCGTGCGAAATCACTGACCAAGAATCGTTAATACATAGGCCTGAGTTTCCGGATAAGGCGGTACATCATCATATCTATCAACGGCTTCCGGCCCGGCATTATAGGCGGCAATTGCCAGCTTCCAACTGCCAAACCGTTGATATTGCTGCTTAAGGTAAAGCGCTCCACCTTCAAGATTGGCTTTTGGATCCAGCGGGTCAACGCCCAATATCGCGGCCGTCGCGGGCATCAATTGCGCCAATCCTATCGCACCTGCAGGTGATATTACGGTGGGGTTCCAGTTGCTTTCAGCCTGAACAAGTCGCGTGAACAACTCTTTGGGCACACCGAACTTAACTGCGGCTTCTTCGGCCATTGGCAAATATTCACCCTTATAGGCACCACTATACCGCGGAATATGCGAATTGGTCGGCTGCAAGCGTTTTGAGCCTTCGTATTGCTTGGAAAGACGTCCATCCAACAATTTCGCGTGGAATTTCGATATACTCGTTCGCGATTTGCTTGATGAGGTCTGTGCATTAGCCGGTAATGCCAATCCAAGTGTTAGAGCAAGCAAAACAAAGCCAAGTTTATGATACAAATACATGTCGATTCCACCCTGTCTGATGGTTATATAGCATTTTTATCCACAGGTTGGAGTCCCCGCGATGAAATTGGAAAGAAATACACCTTTCCTTCATCTTTTCAGGGTGGTCTAACATCATGGTTAATTTTCAGATTCTAGCAGATTCTAGTGGGAGGATTTCATGGCAGGCTCAGTGAACAAAGTAATCATCGTTGGCAATCTTGGCCGCGATCCCGAAGTACGCACTTTTCAGAACGGCGGCAAAGTGTGCAATCTGCGCATTGCCACGTCAGAACGCTGGCGCGACAAAAGCTCTGGTGAAAATCGCGAAAAGACTGAATGGCATTCTGTTGCGATCTTTTCCGAAGGTTTGGTCCGGGTCTGCGAGCAATACTTAAAAAAAGGCTCGACAGTCTACATCGAAGGCAAACTTCAGACACGCAAATGGCAAGATCAGGCCGGTGCCGACAAATATTCGACCGAAGTTGTTTTGCAAGGTTTTGACAGCAAATTGGTCATGCTTGGCGGGCGCGGCGATAGCGGCGGCGGCGGTGGTGGCCAAGGCGGGTACGACAATGGTCCATCTGGTGGCCAATCAGGTGGTCAATCTGGCGGCTCTTCAGGCGGATTTGATCAGGGGCCATCTGGCGGAATGGACGACGAGATTCCGTTCTAAGAACAGACCATTATCGGTCAAAACCGCAGACAATTCGACAATTTTCAAACCCTTATGCGGCCTGATTTTCAGACACCGTGTAAGGGTTTGTTTTTGCGAAGTTTTCTTGCTGAAGAATATCTAACGCCCGGCCCCTAGATATTGCGCTTTTTGGCGCGAAGTGTTATGGTTTACACCTAAATATAGTGAACTGATGGCACGGGTATAAAATTGAACGACGAGACTGAAATTGACGGCGTAACGCCACCCGAAAAGCCAACATATGGCGGGCCTTCCATCACCATCGAAAGCGAGATGAAAACCTCGTATCTTGATTACGCGATGAGCGTGATTGTTTCGCGTGCCATTCCCGACCTGCGCGATGGTTTGAAACCTGTTCACCGGCGTATTCTTTACGCGATGAACGAAGTTGGAAACACCTTCGACAAATCTTACCGCAAATCATCACGCCCCGTTGCCGATACGATGGGTAAATATCACCCGCATGGTGATGCCGCGATTTACGACGCGCTTGTGCGTATGACCCAACCGTTTTCTATGTCGTTGCCCCTGCTTGATGGTCAGGGCAATTTTGGCTCAATGGACGGCGATAAGGCTGCCGCATTTCGATATACCGAGGTCCGGATGGACAAGGTTGCCAATTTCTTGTTGGCCGATATTGATAAAGACACCGTTGATTTTCAGGAAAACTATGACGGTAAGGACCGCGAACCATCGGTACTGCCCGCCCGTTTCCCTAATATGTTGGTTAATGGGGCTGGCGGTATTGCGGTTGGCATGGCCACCAATATTCCGCCGCACAATCTGGGCGAAGTGATTAACGCTACGTTGGCCCTGATTGAAACACCCGATTTGGACAGTGTCCAGTTGATGGAGTACATCCCTGCCCCCGATTTCCCAACGGGCGCATTGATCCTTGGTCGAACAGGCGCGCGCAAAGCCTATACCGAAGGGCGTGGCAGCGTCGTTATCCGTTCAAAAACCCGGATCGAAGAAATTCGCAAAGACCGCTTTGCCATCGTGATCGATGAAATCCCGTATCAGGTTAACAAAGCCACGATGATCGAAAAGATCGCCGAGGTTGCGCGTGATAAACGCATCGAAGGCATCGCCCATGTTCAGGACGAGTCAGATCGCATTGGTGTGCGCGTGGTTATCGAACTGAAACGCGACGCTACACCCGAGGTGGTTTTGAACCAATTGTTCCGCTTTACGCCCATGCAAACCAGCTTTGGCTGTAACATGTTGGCGCTGAACGGCGGGCGACCCGAACAGCTTGATCTTAGAAAGTTCCTGACAGCGTTCATTGATTTTCGCGAAGAAGTTGTGGCAAGACGCACCGCGTTTGAATTGCGCAAATCCCGCGATCGCAGCCATATTCTGTGTGGCCTGGCCGTGGCCGTTAGCAATGTGGATGAAATCGTTGCGACGATCCGTTCTTCCAATGATCCGGCCGAAGCGCGCTCAAAATTGATGACGCGGGCCTGGCCTGCCCATGACATCGCGCAATATATCCAGTTGATCGATGATCCAAGCCACAAGATCAATGACGACGGCACGTATCATTTGTCAGAAACTCAGGCGCGGGCAATCCTTGAATTGCGCCTGCAGCGCCTAACGGCCCTAGGTGTGAAAGAGGTTACGGACGAGCTTCAGGAACTGGCTGGCAAGATCACCGATTATTTAGATATTCTGCGATCCCGCGAACGGATCATGTCGATTATCGCAGATGAATTGACCGAAGTGCGCGATCAATTTGCCGTTCCGCGGCGCAGCGAAATAGTTGAACATGTCGGCGATATGGACGACGAAGACCTGATTGAACGCGAAGATATGGTCGTAACGGTCACCAATTCTGGCTACATAAAACGCACAATCCTTGACGAATACCGCGCCCAGAAACGCGGTGGCAAGGGCACGCAGGGCATGAACACCAAGGACGAAGATTTCGTTACCAACTTGTTTGTCGCCAATACGCACACGCCGCTGTTGTTTTTCACAAGCGACGGCATGGTCTATAAGTTAAAAACTTGGCGCCTGCCCCCTGGTGGGCGAAATGCACGTGGTAAAGCCATCGTTAACATCCTGCCGATCCCACAAGGCGTATCCATTGCCGCGATCATGCCCGTCGATGCGCCTGAAGAAGACTGGGCCGACCTGCAGATCGTATTTTCCACCTCGACCGGTGGCGTTCGACGTAATGCATTGTCTGATTTCACCAATGTGATGCGCAACGGTAAAATCGCGATGAAACTGCCCGAAGGCGTTTCCATTGTGAATGTGCGCATCTGTAACGAATTCGATGACTTCCTGTTAACCACCTCCCAAGGCAAGGCGATCCGGTTCCCTGTGACTGATGTTCGGGTCTTTAAGGGCCGCGATTCAATCGGCGTGCGGGGCATCAAATTGGCAGACGGCGACGAAGTCGTCTCGATGGCTGTCATCCGCCACGTAGACGCGACTTCTGACGAACGCGCGGCCTATTTCAAAATGCGCCGGGCAATAACCGGCGATGAAACAGGTGAAATTGAAGGTGGCGGTGAAGAAACTTTGTTGACGCAAGACAGATACACCGAACTTTCTGCACTTGAGCAGTGGATCTTGACGATCACATCAGGTGGCTACGGCAAACGCTCGTCGGCCCATGAATATCGTGTGGCAGGGCGCGGAGGTCTGGGCATAGCGGCCGCCAACCTTGGGCGTCGCGGCGACAATATCGTGGCCAGCTTTACCGTTGAAGACGACGACCAGATCATGTTGGCAACATCAACGGGTCAATCCATCCGCTGTCCGGTCGCTGGAATTTCACGCCAAGGGCGAACTTCATCTGGTGTTAAGGTCTTTACCACCTCTAAAGGCGAAGAGGTTGTTTCAGTTGCATGGATTGCCGAACAGGGCGACGCAAATGATGGTCATGGGGCCGACAACGAAGGCGATAACGGCGAAGAATAGCGATATTTATAGCTTCGGTTGCAAAATGGAACGTATTTCAACCAGATTTCACCCAATTCTTGCCTGAATTGGAAACAATACTCTTTCTTAGTAAGATAGGGCCGTCAACGAAAGTCGGCCTTTATCAGGAAATCTGGGAAAGGAAGCTTTGTAATGTCAGGCAATGCCGCACAGCAAGAAAAAATGCAAGAATTGGGCCACGTCGGCGCGCGGGTTTTAATCGCGTCATATTTTGTCGCCCGCTCAATCGGTCTAATTATTGATCCCGCAAGCATGGGGCAATTTCTGGCCGTCAGCAATGTGCCACAATATATGTTATGGCCGAACGCTGGTTTCGAACTCATAGCGGCAATTGCTATCATGCTAGGATTTCAAACCCGTATGGCCGCCGCCCTTTTGGCGCTGTATTTGTTCTGGTCCAGCTTCATTCTGAATTATGTGCCGGGCGATCCAATTTCAATCGGTGCTTTCTGGCGCGATTTGGCGATGATCGGCGGCTTGCTGTTGCTGTGTTCACATGGTCGCGGACGGTTTGCCCTTGATAACTTGTTTGAGCGCAAAAAAGTTGAAGACGCCGAAGAACCTGAGGTCGAAGCAGCAGGTCATGCGGTTTCACAAACAGCGGCGCAGCCAGCACAAAGCTAATAGAATCCAAAACCTGACTTTTGAAGGGCTCCGTTCGCGGGGCCCTTTTCATTTGGCGATAACTGACATATCCCGCCCCCATGAACAAACCAATCCACATCATCGGCGGCGGCATGGCCGGATCCGAAGCCGCCTGGCAAGCCGTCAATATGAACGTGCCGGTCATCATTCACGAAATGCGCCCAAAGGTTGATACTTTCGCCCATAAAACCGACGGTTTGGCGGAAATGGTGTGTTCCAATTCTTTCCGTTCTGACGACAGCGAGGCAAATGCCGTCGGATTATTGCATTGGGAAATGCGTGCGGCCAATAGCCTGATTATGGAAATGGCCGATCAACATTCCTTGCCTGCAGGTGGGGCATTGGCGGTTGATCGCGATTTATTTTCCCAAGGTGTCACAGCACGATTGCGCGCACATCCGCTTGTGACCATCCAAACTGATGAAATCACGGAATTACCGCCTGCGGATTGGGGCCAAGTGATTATCGCAACCGGGCCGTTAACTTCAGAATCCCTTGGTAAAGCGATTCTTAATCAAACCGGCGAAGATGCGCTGGCCTTTTTTGACGCGATTGCCCCGATTATTCATACTGACAGCATCGATATGTCAAAAGCCTGGTTTCAATCGCGCTATGACAAGGGCGAAACCGAAGAAGATCGGCGCGCCTATCTGAATTGCCCGATGACCCGTGACGATTATGAAAGCTTTATCGATGCATTGTTAGCCGCCGATAAAACCGAATTTCACGAAGGCGAAGTTGACACACCATATTTTGACGGCTGTTTACCGATTGAAGTCATGGCCGAACGGGGCCGCGAAACCTTGCGATTTGGGCCGATGAAACCAGTTGGGCTAACCAACTCACACCAGCCAGATATTAAGGCCTATGCGGTTGTGCAACTGCGTCGAGACAACGAACTTGGCACGTTGCTAAATATCGTTGGGTTTCAAACCAAAATGAAGTACGGCGCTCAAGTGGATGTTTTCAAACGCATTCCAGGTCTTGAGAATGCCGAGTTCGCCCGTTTAGGAGGCATCCATCGCAACACATTTATAAACTCGCCCCGCTTACTTGATAATCAGATGCGCCTAAAATCTGCCCCTCACATCCGGTTCGCCGGGCAAATAACAGGTGTTGAAGGCTATGTTGAAAGTGCTGCAATGGGCTTGTTGGCCGGGCGCATGGCGGCCAATGCTGTGATTGGTAACGATCTTCCGCCGCCAGAAAATGTCACGGCAATGGGCGCGCTAATTCACCATATTTCAGGTGGCGCTGTTGCCAAAACATTCCAGCCGATGAATGTGAATTTTGGTCTATTTCCGCCTTTGGAAAGTGCCGCAAAGGGCCGTCGAAATCGCAAAGATCGGTATAAGGGCTATACGGACAGGGCCAAAGCATCTTGGACTGACTGGCTTGCGACTGGACCCTAGAAGCGTGGTTTGTTAACCTCTTCCGATCAATGGGGAACTATGATGTCGGATCAAAAAAACCACCTACCTAACGCATACAAAATTGAAAACACTGAACAAGCCAAGGAATTCTACAAAGATTGGGCCGACACTTACGAGGCCGAAATCTCGGACAATGTCTATTCGACACCTGATCGATGCGCCAAAGCGTTGGCCGATTTTAGTGATGATTTATCTGGCGCAACTTTAGATATTGGCTGCGGAACTGGGCTTTCGGGCCAAGCTTTGCGCGCTACAGGTTTCACAACGCTTGATGGGAGCGACTTAAGCGCCGAAATGCTGGAAAAGGCGCATATGCGCGAGGGCCTGTACCGAAATCTTTGGGTTGCCGATTTGGATAACGGATTTCCTTTTGAGCCCGGCGCATACAGCCACATCGCAGCAATCGGAGTGATTGCCGGATCACACGCACCAGCAAAGACCATAGACGAGGTTTTGGCAGTGTTAGCAAAAGACGGGCTTTTTGTCTTTTCCCTGAACGACCACACTATAAAAGACCCCGAATTTGAAGCTCGGGTTGCCGAAAATCTTGATACCGGAATGGCCCGATTGTTGTTCAAGGAACACGGTCCTCACCTGGATAAACTGGGCATGGGAAGTACCGTATATGTGATGCAAAAGGTTTGATGCGCACGCGATTTGCGCCTTCCCCGACCGGCCTTTTGCATTTGGGCCACGCCTATTCAGCGCTTGTCGCCTGGCAGCACGCGCAACAAAACGACATGGAATTTCTGTTGCGGATCGAAGATATCGATCAAACAAGGTCACGCACGGAATTTGAAACGGCAATTTTCGATGACCTGATTTGGCTGGGCATTTCATGGCCACAGCCAGTTGTGCGCCAATCTGAACGGCTGTTGGCTTATCAAGCTGCGCTAGACTTTTTGATAAACAAAGGACTTTGCTACCCCTGTCGTTGTACGCGACGCGATATCACGCTTGCCCTTGGCGCACCGCAAGAAGGGGTTTCATTGGGGCCGGACGGGCCGATTTACCCCGGCACTTGTCGCGATCGCTCAATGAACGAGCGCGATGAAACCGATGCAATTCGGCTAAACATTCGTGCGGCAATCCAAATGCTTGATCGCGATACTGATCGACTTGAGTTTATCGAACACGGGTCCGGAAACCCGGTTAAACACACCCTGACACCTAGCAAATTGATCGCAGAATTTGGCGATGTGGTACTGGCACGGCGCGATAT
>JBLHMX010000090.1:0-10605 GCA_047622625.1 Paracoccaceae bacterium
TCCGCCCTCAACCCCGCGAAGTTGAAGAATGGCGTACGCCTGACATCGCGAAAATCAAAGTCTATTACCGCGCCAAAATCCGGCCAAAACCACGGGTTCAAGTTGGCTATGTCCAAGTGCTTGCGGCCGTTGATGTCGTTTCGCGCAGCGTTGATGTTTCAACTTATGCTTTGGCCAGTACGCGGCCTGTGTACCGCTCGCCTCGCCCATTGACGCGCCCAGCCTCACTTGCCAGCAGCTTTACGCGCAAAACATATTCGCCGACGCCGGTTCGGGTGACGTCAACTAAACCGACGGCAATCAGTTTGGCGGGGTCATTATGTGGTGACGCGCGTATCAAAGGTGAAGTAATGGCCGCAATCGTAGGCATATTACCGGGCTGTGGTTTGGAAAATCCGGTGCGCGTTCATTCCGTCGATGGGGTCGTACTCGGCCAGCATTCAATTATGGACTGCCAAACTGCAAAGGCATTAACGGGTTGGGTTAGCAATTCGTTGAAGCCACTTATTCATCGTCGCGGCGGTGGTGTTAAATCACTTTCAGTGCCGTCCCATTATTCTTGCCGCACCAGAAACAGCCAGCCGGGTGCAAAGATTTCAGAACACGGTAAGGGCCACGCGATTGATATATCGTCGATCAATCTGAACGATGGCACCAAAATTACAGTGTTGGACGGCTGGAAGGATTTCAAAGACAGAAAGATATTAAGACGCTTACATGCTGCAGCATGTGGCCCTTTCGGAACAGTTCTGGGCCCAGAAGCGAATAAATATCACCTAGACCATTTTCATTTTGATACGGCGCGATACCGCAGCGGGGCGTTTTGCGAATAACATCAATGGTATTTGAGAACGGCGATCCCCGGTTTCCAACTCTTTTGCCCAGAAATTTGTAAAGAGACGCCTGGCTAAACTAGCGAATAAACCTTGGGGCAAAGCCAAGCGGGATAGGCCCAAGCGACATACGCCCACCATCAAGGGTCAACGGGATCGAAAGGCTGTCTGGATTGTCTGAGCCCAGAGTCAGAAGGGTCAAACCCGTGGCGATTTTGTCGGCGGTGGCCCGGTCAATCAATCCTGATGTAACGGTCAAGTCTAGAACTCCACGCCAGTTCAATATCTTAAGGTTCAGCTTTCCTGACACAATGCCATCTTGGGCCACATCAAGATCGCCACTGGCAGAAAGCGACAAAACACCCCAGGCCATTTTCATATTGTTAACCACGATCTTGGTCACATCTGGTGCGCCGGTTTCCAGTGCGATGCGATCCCACGGTGCGTCAAAATCCAGTTTCAGATCCAAAAACATTGTTTCAATGGTTGCGGGTAAGCTGTGCTTTGGGTCGAGAGTGGCGCGAATTTCTTGAGTTGGGGTGATTTTTTTGGCGTCAAATACAACGTCATGGGCCAAATCCGTACCGTCGTTTTGCCGGGTCGAAAATGACAAACTTCCCGCCTGTGCCTGCCAACCTTGATCGCTATCAAGTGCAAAATCTAATGCGGCAAGTTGAATGCGGTCAATTGCCAGGTTTGTATCAGGTTCAAAAACCACAGATGCCAGCATGTCGCGGCTTAATATGGTAACGTTTTCGCCGGGAAATGACACCATTTGAGAATCTGCAAAAGCTGCAATAATATGGTTCGGCTTGTAACTAAGCGCAAGAATGTGAAAGCGCGGCGCCTGCCATCCAAGACCGGTCTCGGGCGACATTAGGTGCAGATCGGTAAAGCGACTGTCAAAGCGATTGGGAAACCCGACAACGCGAAAATCAGTATACTCCGCTGTCCATCCTGCCTCGCGGCGGGATTCAAGCCAAGCGTTCAACGCCAGATATTTGGCGGATTTTCCAACGTACCAATAGCCCGACCAAAAAGCCGCTCCGATCAGCAGAATAACAATTAGTCGTCGCAAGGTGTCGAATCCTTTTGTCTTTGACGTGCAAGGTTTATAGAGCAGGCGCGCAGGGGACCAGAGGGCATGATGAAGAACGGGATTTGGGTATTTGGCTATGGGTCGCTGGTTTGGCAACCTGGCTTTGAATTTTCGCAAAAACAGATCGGGCGCCTTGATGGCTTTGCGCGATCGTTTTGCATGCGGTCAATCCATCATCGCGGCACCGAGATCGAGCCCGGTTTAGTCTTAGCGTTGGATCGGAATTCAACCACCTTTTGCGACGGTGTTGCGTTTTTTGTGGAGCCTGACAAAGCCGAGGCCACAATCGATTACCTGCGCGAGCGCGAGCTGATTTCTTCTGCTTACCTGGAACAAACCCACCCAGTCTTGCTGCGCGATGGGCGTGAAGTCCAAGCCGTGTGCTACGTGATAGATGAAGCCCATGCGCAGTATTGCGGCGAGCTGGCGTTGGAAGAACAGGCGGTCATAATTGCCCAGGCCGCAGGAGGGCGTGGGCCTAACAACGAATATTTATACAACACCGCAACCCATTTGCGCGAGTTGGGCATTGAAGACCCCGATCTTAATTGGTTGGAAGATCGGGTGCGGGTCCTGTCTTGAGAGGCCGCGATTATGTGTGCTTCGCGGTGATACCTATGCCCATCGCCAACTGTTATTCTACGAACAAGGTCATGCCCTCCACATCGGTAACTTTGACTTGCGCGCCTTCAATGGCGCTTGCGCCTGCGCCCCAACGGGCCCGCCAGCGAATGCCGTCGATGCTAACATTTCCTTCGGGGCCCGTGAAATCCAACACTTCTGCATGGCGGCCGATCATCAGATTGGCGCGCGAGTTCAAGGTGTCGTTGATTTCACCACCATCACCAAAGCGGCCCAATAAGCTGCGTCCGGCAAACGTCAGCGCGACAGATAGCACCGCGAACGTGATGATCTGAAACGTGCCGGATTGGCTGGGCGTGATTGCCAGAAATAACGCCACCAAAAGGGCGGCCAGCCCGGGCCAAATCAGGAAAAACGACATTGTCGCCATTTCGATCGCGCCAAGTGTGATGGCGAAAGCGACCCACCACCAGGGTGAAATATCTTGCAGAAATGGAAACAGGTTCATGTCATTTTCCTTTTGCTTTGCCCGTGTTATCCAGCACAGCTTTGGCGATGTCGGCAACACCACTGATCGAGCCGATTAAACCCGAGGCTTCAAGCGGGATCATCACAGTTTTCGTGCTGGGCGAAGACGCGATATCGCGCAGGGCTTCTGTGTATTTTTGTGCAACGAAATAGTTGATCGCTTGAATGTCGCCTTTGGCAATGGCTTCTGAAACCATTGAAGTGGCCTTTGCTTCGGCTTCTGCTTGCCGTTCGCGGGCTTCGGCATCCAAAAATGCGGCTTCTTTGCGGCCTTCAGCTTCGCGAATTTGCGCCTCACGCTCGCCTTCGGCTTTCAAAATTGCCGCTTGTTTGGAACCCTCAGCCTGCAAGATATCGGCACGCTTGGTGCGTTCAGCTTTCATCTGGCGTGCCATTGCTTCGTTAATGTCTGGTGGTGGTGCAAGGTCTTTAATTTCGACCCGAGTAACTTTAACACCCCAGGGATTTGAGGCTTGATCGATCACGGTCAACAGGCGCGAATTGATGTGATCGCGATTGGACAAGCTTTCGTCAAGATCCATCGACCCCAGTACTGAACGAATATTGGTCATAGTTAGGTTGGACAATGCGCGCGTTAGATCACGTACTTCATACGAGGCCTGTGCTGCATCAACGACTTGATAAAACGCGACTGCATCGGCGGAAACCATCGCGTTGTCTTTGGTGATGACCTCTTGTGAAGGAATATCCAACACAGTTTCCATCATGTTGATCCGTGCGCCGACCTTGTCCATGACTGGAATTAGAAAACGCAGGCCGGGTTTCAGGGTTCTGGTGTAACGGCCAAAACGTTCGACCGTCCATTCTTCCCCTTGGGGGATGGATTTTACCATCATGTAAATTAAGACGGCAGCGAATATGAGTATGACCAGTGCAGTTACGCCAGCTGATCCGAGCCCGGTTAGATTGTCCATGAGATCTCCGATTTGTTCCTAAAAATGCCACAATACAGTAATAACTGTGCGATTGTGCCATTTGTTCAACCCTTGTAAGGGGTTTTTACCTAGGCTTGAAGTTGATTATTGGCAGAAGCGTACAAAATACCTATTGACCGCACGGAAATAACGTCGGAAAACAATCCGGCAAGAACAGGCGTTGATTATGCACAGGCCCGATCATCACGACGCGGAACCGCAATTTTCGCAACCGTTTCGTCAAATTCTGACCATGACTTTTGTTACCGGTTTGTTGGGCACTGGTGCGTGGCTGGTTCACAGTCAAATTCTTGAATTTGTACTGGCAAATCTGTATTTGAACGGCTTTATCGTCGTTGTCTTTCTCTTTGGCGTCTTCACCTGTTTCTGGCAAGTCTTTGGCCTGATTTCATCGGTCAGTTGGATCGAAGGCTTCGCGATGGATCGCGCTGGCCATAAATTTGTCAAATCACCGCGATTGCTAACGTCATTGGCAACATTGTTGAAATCACGGTCCGCGCGGATGCAAATCAGTGCGTCTTCATCGCGGTCAATTCTAGACTCGATGGCCACGCGATTGGATGAAACCCGCGAGATCACGCGATATATCATCAATCTTCTGATTTTCTTAGGGCTTTTGGGTACATTCTTTGGCTTGGCCACGACAGTCCCAGCGGTGGTTGAAACCATTCGCTCGCTTGCGCCGACCGACGGCGAAAGTTCGGCCCAAGTGTTTGGCAAGCTGATGGTTGGCTTGGAAAAACAGCTTGGCGGCATGGGCACAGCATTTTCATCCTCATTGTTGGGTCTTGCGGGGTCGCTTGTTGTTGGCTTGCTGGATCTGCTAACCGGACATGGCCAAAACCGATTTTACCGCGAACTGGAAGAGTGGCTTTCGACAATTACCCAAGTCGGGTTTTCGGCAGGCGACGGCGAAATGGCGGGCGGCCTTTATGATAGCGGCTCCAGCGATGTTGCTTTTCATCGGATGGCCGAAAGTGTCGAGGCACTGCACACAACATTCATTCAAAGCGAAGCAACGCAGTCGGAAACCAGCGAACGGCTTGCCGGTCTAACGACGGCGCTGACCGCACTGGGCGAACGCATGGCAAGCACAACACCTGATGCGGCGGCGCAAAAGGCAGCCAGCGATCAAAACGCGCTGCTGGCTCGGATTGCCGAAGGTCAAGAAGCAATGGCCAACGCGATGGTGCAAAACGAAGAAGAACCGGTTGATGCCGAAAGCCGCATGCGACTGCGCAGTATCGATGTGCAATTGCTGCGTATTTTGGAAGAAATGTCAGCAGGTCGCCAAGACACCGTAGCGGAATTGCGGGCCGATATCGCGTCGCTAACCAAAGCCGTGCGCAGCCAGAGCCGCAAGCCGCCTGTGCAACCACAGACCACCCCAACGCGGGGACGTTAACGCATGGCCAAGATCAGGCGATCAGGGCAGCAGGTGAGCTCCAGCATTTGGCCGGGGTTTGTCGATGCGATGACTGCGTTGTTGTTGGTCTTGATGTTCGTATTAACCATTTTCATGATTGTGCAATTTGTGTTGCGCGACACAATTTCCACACAAGATACGCAGCTTAATTATCTTAGCCAGCAAGTGGCGTCTCTGGCCGAAGCGTTAGGTTTGGAGCAACAGAAAACCGATGGTTTGGAAACCGAAGTTGATGCGCTGACAGGCGAGCTGGTGGGTGAACGTTCGCAAGCGGAAATTCAGGCAGCCTTGATCGCAACGTTGTCTCAACAGACCAAAAGTCAAAATACCCGACTTGACGAATTTGAAGTGCAAGTATCGTCGTTCGAGGCCCAAGTCGCCTCGTTGCTGGCGGAACGTACGCAATTGCAGGCCGATAATGCAGGGCTTGAGGATCAGGTTACCAGCAGCGCCGATGAAAACGCAGCACTTGTTGCGCGGATTTCCGAGGTTGAAGCCGCCAATCTTCGCGAGATCAGCGATAAAGAAGCGCTGCAATTGGCGTTGGCCTCAGCGCGTGACGAAATCGATCAGGGCGCCGAAGCGGCACGTTTAGCGGCAGCGAAACGCGAGGCACTTGAGGCATTGATCGCACAAACACAGGCATCTTTGACCGAGCGCGAAGTATCGTTGCAGGCGGTGTTACAGTCACTCGAAGCCACGCGCAGTGATTTGGGCGCAAGTGAAACAAGCCTTAGTGAATTGGAACAACAGCTTGCCAATATTACGGCTGATCTGACAACTGAAGAAAAAGCGCGATTGGCCGAAGAAGCGGCGGCGCTGGCTTTGCAAAAACGCCTTGCAGACACCGAGAACGCGTTGACTGAAGAAGAAAAAACCCGACTGGTCGAGGCGGCGGCCGCAGAGGCGTTACGCAAGAAACTAGAAGGCGCCACAGCGGAATTGACAGCAATGACCTTGACATTGGAAGAACAACGCCGCGCGGCAGAAGACACATTAACCTTGTTGGCAGCGGCGGACGTAGCTCGAAAACAAGTGGATGATTTTCTGGCGGCGGCATTATTGGCGCAGACCAATGCCGAAACTGCGGGTGCAGATGCAGAGGCGCGCATTGCCGTGCTTGTGAGCGACAAAGACGCGCTGGACGACCGGCTGGCAGCAGTAATTGCCCAGCTTGAAGCTACCGGTGACGAAAGCAGTAGTTTACTTGCAGATGCGGTGACAACCCGTGAAGATTTGGAAACGCGATTGGCAACGGCACTTGCGGCGAAGCTGGCTGCCGAACAGGATGCGGGCGTGGTTCTGTCGAAGTCCGAGCAACGGCGAATATTGCTGGCCGAGGCAAACAAATCGCTGAGCGACGAAAAGGCACGGTCTGCCGAAAGCTTGCGCGAAATTGCTTTGCTGAACCAACAAACCGCTACATTGCGCAAGCAATTGAATGCCTTGCAAGCCCTGCTCGATCTGGCCAAAGCAAAGGATGTGGAAGCCAATGTACAACTGGAAAGCCTTGGCGCAAACCTGAATACCGCGCTGGCGCAAGTGGCAGCAGAACAAAAGCGGTTGGCACGGGAACAAACCCTGCGCGCGGAACTAGAAGAGGCTGAACGCAAGCGTCTTGAACTAGAAGCCAAAGATCTTGAGAAGTTTAAATCCGAGTTCTTCGGCCAGATGCGCGAGTTGCTGGGTGACCGCGAAGGCGTGCGAATTGTCGGCGACCGGTTTGTGTTCTCTTCAGAAATCTTGTTCCCAGCGGGATCAACTGACTTGGCATTAGAGGGACAGGCCGCCATTGCAAAAGTTGCGGGCGTAATCCGTGACGTTGCCGATAAAATCCCCAGCGACATCGACTGGATATTGCGGGTGGATGGCCATACCGACAATGTCCCGCTTAGTGGGAACGGTATTTATCAGGACAATTGGCAGCTTAGCCAAGCCCGTGCTTTATCAGTTGTTCGCTATTTGATCGAAGACCTGGATATGCCCGCCGACCGTTTAGCAGCGACCGGGTTTGGTGAGTTCCAGCCCTTGAATTCGGCAAATACGCCGACAGCGCGCGCACAGAACCGTCGGATTGAGTTGAAGTTTACCGAAAGGTGACGATTTGCAGAAGACCTGCGTCAATCAACTTGAATTGATTGGCTGCTAGCAGAGATCACGGTACCAACGCGTGTGAGCGTCAAAAACGCCTGATATGTTCCCGTTGGCCAAGTCGCTTTGGTTAAGCGTTTGCCGCCAAGTCGAAAGGCTTGGGCAAAGTTTCGTTCAAATCTTTTGGTGTGCTGAAACAGCGGTGTTCCATCCGGACGCTGGATCTCGATCTCAAGCTGGTCTCCCTTTTGAACACCAAACAGAAACCCCCAGACAATAACGGCTGGCGCATCCCGAGGAAGCGTAGAAACTATGCGCAACCCCTGTTTTATCTCAGAAAAACTGGGTGCCGAACTGGCGAAACCTGCCGACAAAAAACCGCCAGGCTGATAAACAATTTCGCTTTGCCAAAGTTGGGTTTTGCCGTTTGGGCCACAAGTCGTGACGGCGTCAGCGTTAAACGGATCAACTGTCTGCCCGTCCTTGCTGACCTTAATATGCAGGTGTGGAAACTCGGTTTTGCCACTTAATCCGACCAGACCCAAGGCGTCACCTTGCTGAACTACTTGCCCTTTTGAAACCGCCACTGACCCTTCGCGCATATGGCAATACTGGGTCTGCCAACCTTCGCCGTGATCAATCACTACGCCATTGCCGCATTCGCGACCCGATATATCGGGGGCATCCGTTGCGCCCTGCGCAATGTCGATCATATTGTTGCGGGTTCCGCGGATTATGCCCGCAGCACTGGCACGAACCTCAACACCGACACCTTTGATTTCACGTACGTGTGCCAGCCTAATATCGGTGCCTTTGTGGCCACCATAACTAAGCGTACCACACGTGAAATCCTGTACGCCATCGGATGGGTCAGCATCAACATATTGCTGGATGAAGCAAGTTTCACCAAGCTTACAATCCAGCGGGAAAGCCAGATCAAGCGGCCCGGCCATTAATTTGGCCAGGATCAATATCAGTGATGCGACAAAGATCGCACGCAATTTATTCCGCCGTCAGTAATGGCGGTTTATTGCCAGACAATTGCGGCTTTTGGTGCGCCTCGAATTTCAGATGCAGTTTGCCGTCCTTCAGGCCCACTTTGACCACACCGCCTTTGGCCAGTTTGCCAAACAACAATTCTTCTGCCAGCGGTTTCTTGATGTGCTCCTGAATGACACGCGCCAAGGGGCGTGCGCCCATGCGATCGTCGTAACCTTTGTCGCCCAACCATTGCGCGGCGGGCTTAGAAAGCTCGATCATCACGTTGCGATCCATCAATTGCGCTTCAAGTTGCAGCACGAATTTATCGACCACTTGCAGGATCACATCTTTTGATAAGGTGCCAAAGCTGATGACTGCATCCAAACGGTTGCGGAATTCCGGCGTAAAGGTCTTTTCAATCGCCGCCGTGTCTTCGCCTTCGCGCCGATCGCGACCAAAGCCAATGGCAGATTTCGCCATTTCCGCGGCCCCGGCATTGGTTGTCATGATCAAAACCACATTGCGGAAATCCACCGTTCGGCCATTGTGATCGGTCAGTTTGCCGTGATCCATAACCTGCAGCAAAATGTTATAAACATCCGGATGCGCTTTTTCGATTTCGTCAAGCAACAGCACACAATGGGGATGCTGATCAACGCCGTCGGTCAAAAGGCCGCCCTGATCAAAGCCAACATAACCAGGGGGGGCCCCAATCAACCGCGAAATCGCGTGTTTTTCCATGTATTCCGACATGTCAAAACGCAGAAGTTCCACGCCTAACGTGTCTGCCAATTGCTTGGCGACCTCTGTTTTGCCAACGCCCGTTGGGCCCGCAAAGACATAGTTGCCAATCGGCTTTTCAGGCTCGCGCAGACCCGCGCGGGAAAGTTTAATTGCCGAGGCCAAAGCATCAATCGCTGGATCTTGCCCAAACACCACACGCTTAAGCGAAACTTCAAGATCGCGCAGAACTTCGGCATCGCCTTTGGTAATGTTTTTGGGCGGAATGCGCGCTATTTTGGCGACCACTGCTTCGATTTCTTTAGTGCCAATAGTTTTGCGCCGCTTGCTTTCGGCCAACAAATGCTGCGCCGCGCCAGCCTCGTCAATCACGTCAATTGCCTTGTCGGGCAACTTGCGATCATGAATATACCGGGCTGCCAACTCTACAGCGGTCTTGATTGCATCAGCAGTATATTTTATGTCGTGATGTTCTTCAAAGTAAGGCTTGATACCTTTCAGGATTTTGATTGAATCCTCGACACTTGGCTCTTTAATATCGATTTTCTGGAACCGACGTGCAAGGGCACGATCTTTTTCAAAATGTTGACGGAATTCTTTGTACGTGGTCGAGCCCATGCAGCGAAGGTTGCCGCCTTGCAGCGCCGGTTTCAGCAGATTGCTGGCATCCATTGCACCACCTGACGTGGCACCGGCACCAATGATAGTGTGGATTTCATCAATGAATAAGATGGCATCTGGGTGTTCTTCAAGCTCGGTCATGACGGCCTTTAAACGCTCTTCAAAGTCGCCGCGATAGCGTGTGCCAGCCAAAAGCGCGCCCATGTCGAGCGAATAGATAATGGTGTCAGATAAGACATCTGGCGTTTCGTTGTTAACAATTTTACGCGCCAGACCTTCGGCAATAGCGGTTTTTCCGACGCCGGGATCACCCACCAAAAGTGGGTTATTTTTGCGGCGGCGGCAAAGCACCTGAATGCAACGATCAACTTCATGGCTGCGGCCAATCAGCGGATCAACATCGCCTTTGCGGGATTTGGCATTAAGATCAACGCAATATTTCGCAAGCGCGCTTTCCTTTGCTTCACCGTCAATCGTTGCCTGAGCTTCATCGGTAAAATCATCCGTGCCCGTTAAAGGCCGGTTTTCTGATTGGCTGCCATCTTTGGCCACGCCATGGGCGATGTAGTTCACCGCGTCGTAACGGGTCATATCTTGTTCTTGCAGAAAAAATGCGGCGTTGCTTTCACGTTCGGCAAAAATCGCTACCAGCACGTTGGCACCAGTAACTTCGGTGCGGCCAGATGACTGCACATGAATGGCGGCGCGTTGAATAACTCGTTGAAAGGCGGTTGTCGGCGCAGCTTC
>JBLHMX010000091.1:0-10595 GCA_047622625.1 Paracoccaceae bacterium
TTACGAAAACGTCGTGCTGATGGGCGACGCCGCCGCGACCGCTCATTTTTCCATCGGTTCGGGTTCGCGTCTGGCGTTTGACAGCGCCATTTCACTGGCGACCTACCTGCATTCTGAACCAACGATGAAAACAGCCTTTGAACGCTATCAAGACGAACGTCGTTTGGAAGTTTTACGCCTGCAATCAGCAGCGCGCAATTCGCTGGAATGGTTCGAGCGGGTCGAACAATACGTGGATATGGACCCCGTTCAGCTTAATTATTCATTATTGACCCGCAGCCAGCGTATCAGTCACGAAAACCTACGCGAACGCGATGCCAAATGGTTGGAAAGTGCCGAAAAATGGTTCCAGCAACAGGCGGGCAGCAATTCTTCGCGCCGCCCGATGTTTGCGCCGTTTAAACTGCGCGACATGACCCTTGAAAACCGCATCGTGGTGTCACCGATGGCGCAATATAAGGCTGTAGATGGTTGCCCGGCCGATTGGCATTTGGTGCATTACGCCGAACGCGCCAAGGGTGGTGCGGGGCTGGTTTATGTGGAAATGACCTGCGTTTCACCGACGGGTCGGATCACGCCCGGCTGTCCGGGGCTTTACGCACCAGAACATCAAGTTGCCTGGCAACGCATCAATGATTTCATCCACACGGAAACGGCTGCGAAAACTTGCTGCCAAATCGGGCATTCTGGTCGAAAAGGATCAACTCAAGTTGGCTGGGAAGACGGGGATGCGCCATTGAAGTCGGGCAATTGGCCCTTGATTTCCGCCGGCGCTATTGCTTGGTCTGACGATAATGCCACGCCAAAAGCGATGGACCGCGCCGAAATGGACATCGTGCGCGATCAGTTCGTCGCCTCCACCAAAATGGCCGATCAAGCAGGGTTTGACATGGTCGAATTGCACGCCGCCCACGGTTATCTAATTTCGTCTTTCATTTCGCCAACATCGAACAACCGAGCCGATGAATACGGCGGCAGCTTGGAAAATCGCATGCGCTATCCGCTTGAAGTGTTCCGCGCCATGCGGGCCGCCCTGCCCGATGCCAAACCCATGTCCGTGCGAATTTCGGCCAATGATTGGGTTGGCGACGCAGGTGTGACGCCTGAGGAGGCCGTTGATATAGCAAAGATGTTTAGCGCGGCGGGCGCTGACATGATTGATGTTTCTGCTGGCCAAACCTCGACCATGGGCAACCCTGTTTATGGGCGCATGTTCCAAACACCATTTTCTGATCGCATTCGCCAAGAAACTGGCATTGTTACCATGGCGGTTGGCAACATATTTGAACCTGACCACGTCAATTCAATCCTGATGGCGGGGCGCGCCGATCTTGTGGCAATGGCCCGCCCGCATCTGGCAGACCCTTACTGGACACTGCATGCCGCTGCGGAACTTGGCGATGAAGCCGCCATCTGGCCCTTGCCATATGGCCCCGGGCGCGATCAACTTATCCGCCTAAAAGAACGCGAACGGGAGATACGAATATGAGCAAACACACAGGAATACACACGGGTCATCACGCGCTTGTAACAGGCGGTGGCACAGGCATTGGCGAAGGAATTGCGCTTGCCTTAGCGAAAGCAGGGGCCAAGGTCACAATCACTGGTCGACGGCTAGAAGCGCTGGAAGCCACAGCCGCCAAATCAGACAATATTTACCCGCTGGTGATGGATGTATCAGACGAAGCCAGCGTGGTTAACGCCACCGCCCAAGCCATCAAAGAACGCGGCGTCATCGATATTCATGTGGCCAATGCGGGCATTGCTGAAACCTCGGCCTTTGCCAAAACGCCGCTTGATTTCTGGCGCAAGATTATGACCACCAATCTGGACGGCGTATTTTTAACCTGCCGCGAAGTTGTGCCCGGCATGTTGGATAAAGGCTGGGGCCGGATCATCGTTATCAGTTCAATCGCAGGCTTAAAGGGGTTGAAATATGGCGCTGCTTATTCCGCATCAAAACACGGGGTTATCGGCCTTACTCGCGTCTTAAGCGAAGAATATATGTTCAAGGGCATCACCACCAACGCCATTTGCCCAGGCTATGTGCGCACCCCGATTGTAGACCGCAATACCGATTTGATTTCATCGCGGTCCGGCATCAGCAAGGAAGAAGCTGAAGCCACGATGAGCAGTTCCAATCGCCATAAAAGGCTGGTCGAGATCGAAGAAGTTGCTACGGCCGCCATGTGGCTGTGCGACCCAAACTCGGGTTCGATCAACGGCCAAGCCATCGAAATATCCGGCGGTCAGGTGTAATGGAAACAGCTGCCAAACATCGGTTGCGGTTCTGGCTGCAACTGCTCAAAGCCTCCAAACATGTGGAGAACGAGCTGCGCGAACGTATGCGCTGTGAATTTGGCACCACCCTGCCCCGATTTGATGTCATGGCGATGTTAGCAAAATCTGGCGACGGTTTGAAAATGTCGCAACTTTCTGACGCGCTGATGGTTTCGAACGGAAATGTCACCGGCATTGTTGATCGACTTGTGGGTGAAGGCTTAATCGAACGTGTGGCCATCAAGGGTGACCGTCGCGCAACGCTGGTGCGGTTGACCACCAAGGGAAAAACCGATTTCAGCCATATGGCCGAGGTGCACGAAAATTGGATTAACGAGCTGTTCAAAGACATCAATGATCAAGACATCAACAGCGCCGGGGCAACCTTGGCGCAAATTCGGGAGCTGACCTAGCATGACCAAAATGGCGGGCCTAAGCCCCAAACATTTTCTGTGGCAGGTCGACAGCGATGTGGCCGTGATCAGATTGAACAACCCGGATCGCAAAAACCCGCTGACTTTCGACAGCTACGCCGAATTGCGCGACACGTTCCGTGATCTGGTTTACGCCGATGACATTCATGCGGTAGTTTTCGCGCCGAACGGTGGTAATTTCTGCTCGGGCGGCGATGTACATGATATTATTGGCCCGCTGGTGGCGATGGACATGGTTGACCTGTTGAAATTCACTCGCATGACAGGCGACTTGGTCAAGGCGATTATGGCGTGTGGCAAGCCGGTGATTTCCGCCGTTGACGGCGTGGCGGTCGGTGCTGGGGCAATTATTACGATGGCCAGCGATATGCGGTTGGCCACCCCAGAAGCTAAATGCGCCTTTCTTTTCAACCGCGTAGGACTGGCGGGCTGCGATATGGGGGCCTGCGCAATCCTGCCTCGCATCATCGGCCAAGGCCGCGCTGCCGAACTGTTATATCTGGGCCGATCCATGACGGCCGACGAAGGTTTGGCGTGGGGGTATTATAACGCGCTGCATTCTGCGGATGATCTGGAGGCCGCGGCTATGAAGCTTGCCAAAAAGCTAACGGCAGGTCCAACTTTCGCCAACGGCATCACCAAAACCCAACTAAACCACGAATGGAACATGACGCCAGATCAAGCGATCGAGGCCGAAGCGCAAGCCCAAGCCATTTGCATGCAGACCGAAGATTTTGTGCGGGCGTATAAGGCTTTTGTCGCCAAAGAACGCCCCGTGTTTGAGGGGAATTAACGAATGCCTGACAAGTCCTTTCTTAACTGGCCATTTTTTGAACCGCGCCACCGCGACCTGCAATCCGCGCTGGAAATCTGGTGCAACACGCATCTTCCAGTGGATCATTCGGATATTGATGCCGCCTGTATTTCGCTGGTAGCCGCCCTTGGCCAAGCCGGGTTTTTGCAACATTCAGGCGGTGAAGATCTTGACGTCAGATCCTTGTGTTTGATTCGCGAAACACTTGCCCGCCATGACGGACTGGCAGATTTTGCCTTTGCTATGCAAGGGCTTGGCATGGGCGCGGTCAGTTTGTTTGGCGACACCGAACAGCGCAATTGGCTGGATAAAACCCGTGCAGGAACTGCCCTTTCTGCTTTTGCATTAACCGAACCTGCCAGTGGTTCGGATGTCGCCAATATCGCAACATCCGCCGAATTGGTGGATAAAGAGTATATATTGAACGGTGAAAAGACCTGGATATCAAATGGCGGCATAGCCGATGTCTATGTGGTTTTTGCCCGAACTGGCGAAGGTGAAGGGGCGCGTGGGCTTTCGGCATTTTTGGTGCCTGCTGACACACCGGGACTGAAAATTGCCGAGCGTTTGGAAACCATAGCGCCACATCCATTGGCGCGGCTGGAATTCAGCGACATGCGTCTGCCAAACTCGGCCTTAATCGGTAAATCAGGCGAAGGCTTCAAAATCGCAATGGCGGTGTTAGACGTATTTCGGGCAACTGTTGGGGCAGCCGCTTTGGGCTTTGCCCGCCGCGCGCTTGACGAAACGGTGAAACGCGCCACGGAACGGCAATTATTTGGCGCTCCGCTTGCTGACTTGCAGATGGTGCAGGGTCATATCGCTGACATGGCCGTCGATATAGATGCAAGCGCCTTATTAGTTTACCGCGCCGCCTGGACCAAAGATATGGGCGCAACTCGGATCAGCCGCGAGGCCGCGATGGCCAAGCTGTACGCCACCGACAAAGCTCAGGAAGTCATTGATAAAGCTGTGCAAATTCACGGCGGCGACGGTGTTCGCGCAGGCAGCGTTGTCGAAAGCCTGTACCGCGAAATCCGCGCCCTGCGGATTTATGAAGGCGCTTCCGATGTGCAGAAAATCATCATCGCGCGACAAGTTTTAGGAGCAATGTAATGCAACTTGGCCCCACTGCCCATCAAGACACGTTTGCCCGCGATAACTTGCCACCAAGCGATCAGCAGCCTGACTTTTTATTGGAAGATTTCCCTTATCCAGAATACTTGAACGTTGGCGTCGCATTAACCGATGCAATGGTTGAAAAGGGATTTGGCGACAATACTGCACTAATTGGCAATGGGCGGCTGCGCACCTATAAAGAACTGACCGACTGGACCAACCGCCTTGCCCATGCTTTAGTTGAAGATTACGGCGTAAGACCCGGTAATCGCATACTAATTAGATCCGCAAACAACCCCGCAATGGTCGCTTGCTGGTTGGCCGCGACCAAAGCCGGAGCCGTGGTTATCAACACCATGCCCATGCTGCGCGCAGGCGAGCTTGGCCAAATCGTAGACATCGCCAAAGTAGAGTTCGCACTTTGTGATCACAGAATGATGGACGAGATTGTCGCCTGTGGCAAAGGTAGCAAATTCCTGAAAACCATCGTTTCTTTTGACGGAACCGCCAATCACGATGCGGAATTGGATCGGGTCGCATTGTCGAAATCGGTGAAGTTTGACGCTGTGCGAACGAGCCGAGATGACGTCGCTTTGTTAGGGTTCACATCCGGAACCACGGGCACACCAAAAGCCACAATGCATTTTCACCGCGACTTATTAATCGTGGCCGACGGATATGCGCGTGAAGTTTTGGCAGTGACCCCCGATGATGTTTTTGTCGGCTCGCCACCGCTTGCTTTCACCTTTGGCCTAGGCGGTCTTGCAATTTTTCCTCTGCGTTTTGGGGCGACTGCAACGCTGTTAGAAACAGCCACGCCGCCTAACATGATCGAGATTATCGAAACCTATAAAGCCACGATTTGCTTTACCGCACCAACCGCTTACCGCGTTATGCTGCGGGCGATGGATGACGGTGCCGACTTGTCATCATTGCGCTGTGCAGTTTCTGCTGGCGAAACGCTGCCGGCACCAGTTTATGACGAATGGTTGGCGAAAACGGGCAAGCCAATGTTGGACGGAATTGGCGCGACTGAAATGTTGCATATTTTCGTGACCAACCGCTTTGAAGACGCGCGTGCAGGCTGTACTGGTCGGCCGGTGACCGGATATGAGGCGCGGATTGTCGATGAGGACATGAATGATGTGCCAAATGGTACGGCCGGACGGTTGGCCGTACGCGGCCCAACCGGGTGTCGATATTTGAACGACGATCGCCAATCGACCTATGTTCGCAAAGGCTGGAATATCACGGGCGATACCTTTGTGCGCGACGACGACGGGTATTTTCATTTTGCCGCACGCAATGACGATATGATCGTTTCATCTGGCTATAATATCGCGGGGCCCGAGGTTGAAGCGGCCCTGTTATCCCACGAATATGTCGTCGAATGCGGTGTGGTCGGCGCGCCCGATGCGGAACGCGGAACCATTGTGCAAGCCCACGTGGTTTTGGAAAACGGCATTGCCGCAAATGAGGCGACAATCAAAGCCCTGCAAGATCACGTGAAGGCTGCGATTGCGCCTTACAAATACCCACGCTCAGTTAAGTTTATTGCTGAATTGCCAAAAACCGCGACAGGGAAAATCCTGCGCTACCGCCTTAAGGAAAGTTCCTAAATCCATGTCAGATTTCAGCAAAACCAAAACCATGTTTCACCTGCCCGAAGGCATGATCTACCTTGATGGCAACTCGCTTGGTCCCTTGCCAAAGACCGCGCGTGATCACGTGTCTGATATGATGATAAATGAGTGGGGCAAACTGCTGATTACGGGCTGGAACAAGGCCAACTGGATGATGCTTTCAACCGATATCGGTAACCGAATTGGCGGATTGATTGGGGCCGAACCTGGGCATGTGATCACAGGCGATACATTATCACTTAAGGTGTATCAGGCATTGGCCTCGGCGATCGAGCTGAACCCAGGTCGCAAAGTTATTCTTTCGGACACTGGCAACTTTCCTTCTGATTTGTACATGGCGCAGGGGTTGATTAACTCGCTTGATCGCGGACTTGAGCTTCGTGTGGTAAGCCCAGAAAAAATAGGCGAAAATCTAACTAAAGACGTTGCCGTAATGATGATAACCGAAGTTGATTACCGCACAGGCGGTCTGCATGACATGAAATCTCTGACCGCAAAAGCCCATACACATGGTGTGATCACTGTTTGGGACCTTGCCCATAGTGCGGGCGCTACAGATGTTGATTTGCAAGGCACAGGCGCGGATTTCGCGGTTGGTTGCACATACAAATACCTGAATGGTGGGCCCGGCTCGCCTGGGTTTATCTATGTGTCGCCCAAGCATATCCAAAATACCCGGCCGGCGCTTTCTGGTTGGCTGGGTCATGAGGCCCCTTTTGCTTTTGATCTTGATTATCGACCCGGATCTGGCATTGAACGCATGCGCATTGGCACGCCACCTGTGATCGCCCTTAAAGTTCTTGGTTCGGCTCTGGATATTTGGGATATGGTGGAAATTCAGGATGTTAGGGCGAAGTCGATCGAGCTGTGTGACCTGTTCATAACAGAGATTGAACGCCGCTGCCCCACCTTAACGCTGGCCAGCCCACGCGACGGCACCAAGCGCGGTTCGCAAATATCGTTTCATTTCAAGGAAGGCTTTGCGGCGATGCAAGCGTTGATTGCGCGCGGCGTGATCGGTGATTTCCGCGCGCCAGACATCATGCGGTTTGGTTTTACGCCACTTTACATTGACGAAGACGATGTGATTGCTGCAGCCGAAATCATCGAAGGTGTGATCACAAATGACCTGTGGGACAAGCCAGAGTATAAAATAAAGGGCAAAGTCACATGAGCAAACCTTATGATCCAGCAGATGATGGCGCCGAAATGTCGTTTGATGGGCGCATGTCTTATGGGGATTACCTGAATATTGACGCCCTTTTAGGCGCGCAAAACTTGCGCACTGATGCCCATGATGAAATGTTGTTTATTATCCAACATCAGACGTCGGAATTGTGGATGCGGCTTGCCATACATGAGGTTCTGGCCGCGCGCGAGGCGATCAAATCAGACGACTTGCAGCCAGCGTTCAAAATGCTGACGCGTGTTGCCCGTATCTTTGAGCAATTGAACAATGCCTGGGATGTACTGCGCACCATGACGCCTTCGGAATATACACGGTTTCGCGATCAACTTGGACAATCCTCGGGCTTTCAATCGCATCAATACCGCCTGATCGAATATGCCATCGGCAACCGCAATGGTGCAATGCTAAAGCCCCACGCGCATCGTCCCGAAATTCTGGCGCAGCTTAAGGCCGAACTAACCCAGCCCAGTCTTTATGACGAGGCATTATTGCTGTTGGCACGGCGAGGATTTGACGTTCCAGACGATGTTCTGAGCCGTGATTTCAGCCAGACACACAGCGCACACGACGGTGTCGTGGCAGTTTGGCAGCAGATCTATGAGGCCCCTGAGACCTATTGGGAACTATACGAATTGGCCGAAAAACTGGTCGATTTCGAAGACTTCTTCCGCCGCTGGCGGTTCAATCACGTTACAACGGTTGAACGCATCATCGGCTTCAAACGCGGAACAGGCGGCACAAGCGGCGTGGCATACCTTCGCCGTATGTTAGGCGTCGAACTTTTCCCTGAACTGTGGCACGTGCGGACGGTATTATGAGCTGGCAGACAACCCGTTTGGTTGAGTTCAGCCATTGCGATCCAGCCGGGATCGTATTTTATCCACGTTACTTTGAAATGATCAATTCCGTGGTCGAAGAATATTTCGCCAAACATGTGGAATACGCTTTTGCGCCGATGCATTTTGAAGATGACCGCGGCGTGCCTACGGGCGAAATATCGGTGCGGTTTTCAAACCCTTCTCGTTTGGGTGAAGTGTTGAATTTCACCTTTGATATCAAACGTATCGGCACCAGTAGCCTTGGCGTGGAAGTCACCTGTTCGGGCAATGGCCAAACTAAATTCATCTGTCAGCTGACACTGGTGCGAATGATATTATCCAGCGGAAAATCCGACCCTTGGCCCCAGTTCATTCTTCAAAAATTCAAAAGCACCTGATGCGAGGTTTCCAATGACAGCCCCTTTTGCCCATGAGATGATGAACCCCAAAAACTGGAAAGCCGCCAGCGGTTATGCCAATGGCGTCGCTGCCGAGGGGCGGTTGCTGTTTCTTGGCGGCCTGATCGGTTGGAACGCGCAACAAGAATTTGAAACCGATGACTTTGTCGGCCAAGTCGATCAATGCCTGCAAAATATCTGCGAGGTTTTGGCCGTCGCTGGTGCCGGCCCCCAGCATTTGGTGCGCCTTACATGGTATATTACGGATAAGCAGGAATATTTGGCCGCCTTGCCGGAAATTGGCAAAGCCTACCGTGCCCATTTAGGGCGAAATTTTCCGGCGATGGCGATGGTACAAGTTGCAGGCCTAATCGAAGATCGTGCCAAAGTCGAAATTGAAGCAACGGCTGTTATTCCAAAGTCTTAGCCAGCAGCGGAATCTTCCACTTGGCTAGCAACACCTTCAGCCCGATCGGCAATTTTCGAGAACGCAGCGATAACTTCTGCAGAAATCACTTCGACTTCGACGGTTTCAGGTTCGGCTGCAACAATCCGCTGCGGCGCGATAACAGCCACGCTTTTGCCTGAACTGTCGTTTTCCGCCAGTTTCTTTTCAACCTTGCGCAGCTCTTCTTCTAGACCTGCTGTTTTATCGGCCAACATCAAACCCGCCATTAACAACATACGTTCTGACGGCACGCGCCCCAAAGCATCGGCAAGCGATTGTGCTTCGTTGTCCAAAAGGCTGGCAGCGGAGTACAAAAACTCCTCTTCCCCTGCCTGGCAGGCAACTTGAAAAACCCGACCGCCGATTTCAATTTCTACTTCAGCCATTGGCCTGACCCTCCATCAATGGTTTCAGTTCATCAAGGATCGTATCCATTTCATCGACCTCGGCAGCACGAGTGGCTTTTAGCGCCTCAAGTTCTGCAATCATGGATTGGTTCACAGCAGACGGGTCGCCCAGCATTTCCGAGTTTCGATCGCGCAACAGCGCATTTGAATCGCGCAATTGTGCGTTCGCGGCTTTTAGGCGTTGAAACTGCACATCTTGGTTTTCGATCCGAGCATTCAGAACTGCGATCTTTTCTTCCAAGTGCGCTGACCAGCTTTGCTGACGTTCTTGTTCTTTATTGCGCTGCTGCAAATCCCGATCGGCCGCTTGTTGAGCCACATTTGCGGCTGCTAACGCCGTCCCACTTTGGGAAGCCTGCGTTTTGGCTTCTATCAACCGGTTCTCAGATTCTTGTAGGGCGTTTTGGGCGTCTTGCAGTGCCGAACTGTTTTGTGTGCCCGTGGATTGCGCATCTTCAAGCGCCTGTTCAGCCTCAAGTAGCTTGCCTTGCAGCGCCGTAACCATATCGCGTTCTGCAGTAAGGTTAAGTTGTTCCTCGGCCAAAGTCGCTTCAAGTTCCTCGATCAGTGACTGATCGCGATCGCGCAAACCGTCATCTTGGGCTGGTTGATCGCTGCCTTGAGTACGCGTTTCCGAAGTGATCCTGGAAACCTTGTCCAGCGCAGCAAAAATCCGCGCCTGATACTGTTCTATCTCATCCATGTGCTGTCGCCTGACCCCGAAACTCGAATCGATATTTTGAATTAGATGTGTTTTAGCCAATCGCGAAGGAAAATGCTTCCCTTATTCCCAACTGCTTACCTGACAGATTTGATCCATCACCTGAACTAAGCAGATTCACGCCGAAATCGGGTCAGAAAAACGGCCAATCTCCGAAAGCCCACACCCGGATTTAGCTATCGCCGCGCTCGCCGCATTGCGCTATTCAAGTTACATACAACTTTTGGGGCGAAAATGAACAATAGCACGGCTTTCGGCCTTGGCGTCATCATCGTTGGTTTTTTTGTCGTCGACCAACTGTTTCTAGGATGGGACGCGCATATC
>JBLHMX010000092.1:0-10511 GCA_047622625.1 Paracoccaceae bacterium
GAAATCCGCAGATTTATACGCTTCAAGCTGTTCTTGATGTTTGTGTTTCTGTGGGTGAAAAATCCGATAACCTTCGGCTTCGAGAAACGCTTCGATGACAGTTTCACCAATAAGCCCGCCACGTTCCTGTGGTAATTCCGAGCGCGAAATATACAATTTCTTCGCACCATCATCTGCGATTTTCTGCCCCATGCGACTGCGCATAAAATTCCGGTATTCTGGCAAACCTTCAATCATGCCGAACATGCCGAAACCCTGTTGTGGCACATAAACTGAATCAAACTGCGCAGGATCGGGCAGGTTATAGATCGGGCATTCAATCCCTAACAGGCGAAGAAAAGGGGTATAAACGTTCAAAACATGATCAATCCGTCGCTGAACTTTCGGGATGAAAACAATGCCGTCTATCTGGTCCTTCAACTGCTCATAAGCCCAAAGCCGAGCAGTAGTTTCAACCAGGAAATGCCCGAAATGGCCAAACATCAAACCGCCGAACATCATTCTGCCACTGATTTTTTCAATGTCGTCTGTTGCTGGAATCCTTGGCGGTAATGAAAATTCACGCCCATCTCGCCAAGTAACGCTTTCTTGGACCAATTCATTTTGCGGTGTTAAAACCCCGGAATTCAATGGCTGCATCGTATCCACATCACTGGGGATCGGAACAATAACGCCATTTTTGATTTCGCGAATTGTTGGCGGTGTTCCCAAGCTTAAGTCTGGTGGGGTTGTCATATACTGAATACCTTATTTCTTATTTTTCTTTTGGTCTTCTAAAAACAGAGCTTTGCGCCTTCGCAAGGCATTCGGCAAATTTGGGTTGCCCGAGGCCGCCTTCGCGCCGTTGATAATTCGCTCAACCAACCCCCAGTGCCCGCGATCCATCGCCATATCGACCAAGCCAAAGTAATACCAGGGCAGCTTGCGGCGACTGCGATAAAGGTCATTGTAAATTGCGGCAGTCATTTCACCAGTAATACACATTCCGGTGACATCTTTTAGAATGCCAGCACGGCGCATGAACACGACGGTTTTATGCCCGACATAATTGGAATGTAGGTGGATGATATTGTCGCCAGAAAACCGAAGGGCGTGGATCTTGTCGCCCTCCATGTAAGGATCATAACACAGGTACACCTTTTTCGCGGTTTCAGTCAGAGTTGCGGCATCGGCATACCGACCCGACCAATCCTGCTGACGCCCACGATTAAACCGTTTTTCCCACGGTACTAAAGACTTCTTAAGCGTGGATTGCGGCGAATAGGCGATAACAATAGCGCCGGGGGACAGTCCGCAAAACGCGGCGGCAGCGTAGGCGCCCATCGATGTGCCGGTGAATATCACATTTTTGAAACGTCGAAAGAAACCTTGGTCACGCAAGCCTTCAAGATAGTCAAATAGGATTTCGTCGCGGTACCAGTTAGCGTCAAATGCGATGATACCAAGGCTTGACCAGTTGTTGTCGCTGTAAAATTTATCGCCCCAAGCCTCGCGCTCGAGGCTTTTGTCGTTAACGGCGGATAGATTATCAAAAGCAACAATCAGCGTGTCGTCGCCTCGTGCCACGTGAACCGCCGCGAAATTCCTGTAATTTACATAAAACCCATGCGGTCGGTTCAAATTATCGCCGCCGGACTTGCCTTTGCGAATTTCAGCAAGCCAAGGCGGGGCCATTTTCCCGGCATTTGGACCAGGTTTGTCGATTTTACCCATGAAGCCCCTCGCGAAACAAAGCGATACCTACATTACCTGCGGTGCGGGGGCCACGGAAAGCGGCTTGTTTAGTTTTGATTTGCCCATTCACCTAGCCCACAACAAAGTAGGGGCTAGGTTCAGTTCTAAAGGTCATTTATGGCCTAAAAATGGCAGTCGCAAGCAAGTTGATTAAAGGCTGCGTTCGATCTCTTCCGTTTCAAAGATTTCGATGACATCTGCTTCACGAATATCCTCGTAGTTTTCAAACGCCATGCCGCATTCTTGTCCGCCTTGCACTTCTTTGACTTCGTCTTTGAAGCGTTTCAGAGTTTTCAACTTACCCTGATGGATCACAATATTGTCGCGCAACAAACGCACACCGGCATCGCGTCGGGCTTGACCTTCGGTCACGACACAACCGGCGATTTTACCGGCACCAGTGATTTTGAAGACTTCTTTGATTGTCGCATAACCGATAAAGGTTTCTTTGATCTCGGCAGACAACAAGCCCGAAGCCGCGGCTTTAACATCATCGACCAAATCGTAGATGATGGAATAATACCGGATTTCCACACCTTTTTGGCGCGCCGCTGACCGTGCTGACGCATTTGCCCGCACGTTAAAGCCAATAATCGGCGCACCCGATGCTTCGGCCAATGTCACATCACTTTCAGTGATCGCGCCAACGCCAGAATGCAAAATCCGCACACGAACTTCGTCGTTGCCAACTTTGGCCATTGCTTGAACAATCGCTTCGGCTGAACCCTGCACGTCTGTTTTCACCAAAATCGGTAACTCAGATACGTTTTGGTCGGCTTTGGCTTTCGCCAACAATTGATCCAGCGTTGCACCGGCACCTGCTGCAGCCTTGCGGTCTTTGGCAAGTTGGGCACGGTAATCGGCGATTTCGCGTGCGGCCGCTTCATCTGCGACAACGTTCAAAACATCACCAGCTTCAGGTGTGCCATTTAGGCCCAGAACTTCAACGGGCCTTGATGGGCCAGCTTCATCCAAGCGATCGCCTTGATCATCGACCAATGCGCGGACGCGGCCCCATTGTTCGCCGACGACAAAGATGTCGCCTTTGCGCAATGTACCTTTTTGAACCAGTACCGTCGCAACTGGCCCACGACCTGAATCCAGCTGTGCTTCGATGACAGCACCCTCGGCTGCGCGATCTGGGTTGGCTTTAAGTTCAAGTAATTCTGCTTGAAGAACGATGTTTTCCAGCAATTTATCCAAGCCTTCGCCGGAGATGGCAGAAACTTCCACATCCAAAACGTCACCAGACATCTCTTCAACAACAACAGAATGCTGTAACAACTGAGTGCGCACTTTGTTTACATCGGCACCCGGACGGTCGATCTTATTGATCGCCACAATCATTGGCACGTTTGCAGCCTTGGCGTGGTTAATCGCTTCAATTGTTTGCGGCATAACACTGTCATCCGCTGCAACTACCAAAATCACGATATCGGTGACATGCGCCCCACGGGCCCGCATCGATGTAAACGCTGCGTGACCAGGTGTATCAAGGAAGGTCAGCAATGTGCCATCGTCGGTTGTGATTTGGTAGGCGCCGATATGCTGGGTAATGCCACCAGCTTCGCCAGAAACCACATTGGTTTTACGCAAAGCATCCAACAGCGATGTTTTACCGTGGTCTACGTGACCCATAATTGTAATGACCGGCGCGCGCGGCAAAAGATCGTCGTCGGCATCTTGGACTTGGTCGATCGCATCTTCCACGTCGGCGTCAGAAACGCGCAATACTTTGTGGCCGAATTCTTCGATCACCAGTTCCGCAGTATCTGCATCAATGGTTTGGTTTTGTGTCGCCATAATGCCGTTCTGCATCAGGGTTTTCACAACAGCAGCAACACGTTCCGCCATACGGATCGCAAGTTCCTGAACAGTGATTGCTTCTGGTAGCCGAACTTCGCGAACAACTTTTTCGCGTTCGCCACCTTGGCCCATCATTTGCCGGCGTTCGCGTTCTTGAGCGCGTTTCATCGCAGCCATTGACCTCTGGCGTCCGCCAGTACGGCCAGACAAAGCCTGGTCAATGGTCAGCTTACCAGTGCGGCGACGATCATCGCCACCTTTACCGCGTTGTTGCTTTTTGGGCTCTTCACGCCGCTCAAGTGGTTTTTTCGCAGGAGCTTGGCGCGTTGGCGCAGGCCGCGAACCATCTTCGGGCAAAGGTGGAGGTGCTGACGCGGCAGGATCAGCGGTAATGTCAACTGCCTGCTCTTTCTCTACAACAAGCGCCTGTTTTTCTTTTTCGACTTTCTCGACTTTTGCCGCTTCGCGTTCTTCGCGTTCAGTTTCTTCACGTTCCTTGGCTTCTTTTTCTGCCCGGCGCTCGTCACGTTCTTCTTCGCGCTTGCGGCTTTCTGCATCGCGCTTGATCGTTTCTTGTTCTTCGCGCTCTTTCATGGCCTTCAAGGCGGTAAGACGGCGATCCATTTCTGCATCGGAAATACCAGCGGGGCGTTTCGAAGCGGCCGCTACGTTTTCAGTACGTGGCTTTGAAGCAGCGCCAGGAGCCGCAGAAGTGGTTGAGGCCGCACCAGGTTTTGGCACGATGATCCGTTTACGTTTCTTTTCAACCACAACAGATTTCGTTCTGCCGTGGGAAAAACTTTGGCGTACATGACTCCGGTCGCCGCCAGCACCGCCGCTGCGCAGGCCAAGAGGTTTACCGGATTTATTGTCGTTATCACTCATTCGAATTTATTACCTTCTTTTGCCCCGATGGGGCCGGTCCATTGCGGACGCTAGCAAGTCTTGCGGCATCCTCTACTATACGTCGTTGAAGTCCACCAGCGGCAAGCGCGGCATGTATCACACTTTCCCGACCGAATGCCAAACCCAATTCGTGCCCGTTTAGGCATGAAATATAAGAATTTGCCCGATCGGGGGGGCGAATCTTGCTTTTTTGTCCAGTTGACCCGTCACTTGCCTGTAACAAAACAGCAACGGAACCTTTGACAACACCGTCTAAGACTTTTTCAAATCCGGTAATCGCATGGCCACCTTTGCGCGCTAACGACAAAAGGCTGACAATATGGCGTACTAATAACGCTTCAACATCGGCCACCAGTGTATCTGGTATTTCGACCGCCTGTTTGGCACCTCGGGAAAACAGTTTTTTCTGCACTGCCTTTTCCAAAGCGCCTTGATTTGCCGTTACCCAAATTCCACGACCCGGCAATTTGCCCGCAATATCCGGAACAATTCGATTTTCTGGCCCGACAACAAAACGGATCAGATCAGATTTCGCCAAAACATCCCCGGTACTAATGCACCGACGCTCTGGTTCTTCATTCGTTTTTGTCCGGCCGCCGCGTGTCACGGGCAAGTTCCGAGGCCTGAAGAATCAGACCTCAGTCCCTTCTTCAGCTGCTTCGGTTTCTTCTGCATCGGTTTCAAGTTCTGATGGATCCACCCACCCAAGTTGAATACGTGCTGTCATTACCAGCGTTTGCGCTTCTTCTAGCGACACATCGAATTTTTCCAGCAAGCCTTCGTCTTTGACCCGCTCGCCATCAACGGTTGTGAAACCGCCAGCAAGTTCCCAGTCGGCGCAAGTGGCGAAATCGTCTAGTGTCTTAATGCCGTCTTCGGCCAGAGCCACAAACATTTCAGGGGTTAATCCTTCAAAGTCAAACAGGCTTTGCTCGACACCCAAAGCGCGGGCTTTTTCAATTGCTTCGGCATGAAGCTTTTCGATGCATTCACGTGCACGGGTTTGCAATTCTTCTGCTGTCTCAGCGTCAAAGCCATCGATCACCAGCAATTCGTCAAGTTGAACGTATGCCACTTCTTCAAGCGATGCGAAGCCTTCTGAAACCAACAGTTGCGCCACCATCTCATCAACATCAAGTGCGTCCATGAACAATTTGCTGCGCTCTGCAAACTCGGCCTGACGACGTTCGCTCTCTTCGGATTCTGTCAGAATGTCGATGTCAAAACCAGTTAGCTGGCTGGCGAGGCGCACGTTTTGGCCACGACGACCGATTGCCAACGAAAGCTGGTCATCAGGGACAACAACCTCAATCCGTTCTGCATCTTCATCCAAAACCACTTTTGTGACTTCAGCAGGCTGAAGTGCATTCACCAGAAAAGTTGGCGCATCTTCATTCCATGGAATGATGTCGATCTTTTCGCCTTGCAGTTCGTTCACCACCGCCTGAACCCGGCTGCCGCGCATACCAACACAGGCGCCCACGGGATCAATCGAGTTGTCATAGGAAATCACACCGATTTTAGCGCGCGAACCTGGGTCACGGGCGACGGCCTTAATTTCGATGATGCCATCATAGATTTCCGGCACTTCCATTTTGAACAATTCTGCCATGAATTCAGGCGCTGTCCGGCTAAGGAAAATCTGTGGCCCGCGCATTTCTTCGCGAACTTCACGGATATAGGCACGAACACGATCACCCGAACGGAAGCCTTCACGGTTGACCAATTGATCGCGGCGCAAAATCGCCTCGCCCCGGCCCACGTCAACGATGACATTGCCGTATTCGACCCGTTTGACCAGACCATTGATGATCTCGCCTTCGCGATCTTTAAATTCTTCGTATTGACGAGCGCGCTCGGCTTCACGCACCTTTTGCAAAATAACCTGCTTGGCAGATTGCGCGGCGATCCGGCCAAAATCCATTGGCGGCAGTTCGTCAACGATCACGTCGCCCACTTCAGGATTATCTAAATGGGCCTTGGCGTCATGCACCAGCATTTCAACAAAGTGGTTTTCCACTTCCTCAACCACATGCCGAATGCGCGTCATGGTCAGCTCGCCTGTTTTGCGATCAATCGAAGCGCGGATATCCAGCTCTGCCCCATAACGGGACTTGGCTGCTTTCGCCATGCTTTCTTCCATTGCTTCGATCACCAGATGCGGTTCGATCATCTTTTCACGGGCAACCGCATCCGCGATTTGCAACAGCTCCAGCCGGTTGGCGGTAGTAATAGCCATGTCAGATTATCCTTCGGTTTCTATTTCGTCAAAATCGCCTTCGTCAAAACCCGCATCCTTACGGGCCTTTAACATATCAGCAATCAATTCATCAGTTAGGATCAGCTTGGCATCAACCAGCCAGTCAAATTTAAGGCCAATCGTGCCTTCGGCAATCTCGATCAGGACTTCGTCATTTTCAGTACCACGCAATGGGCCTTTGAAACGTTTACGGCCGTCAATCAATTCGGCAGTTTCAATTTTGGCCACATGGCCATTCCATCTGTCAAAATCTTTCAGGCGCGTTAGCGGGCGATCAATTCCAGGCGACGACACTTCAAGCGTATATTCGCCATCAATCGGGTCATCAACATCCAGAACGGCGGAAATCGCGCCGGAAATTTTGGCACAATCATCAACTTCAATGCCGCCTTCTGGCTTTTCAGCCATGATTTGCAAGATCGAGGTTTTACCAGTCATCAACCTTAGACGCACCAGTTCATAGCCCATACCGTCAATCATCGGTTGGACGATCTCGGCAAGGCGGCGATCAATGGCGGCGTTGGCTATTAGGTCGGTCATTGGGTCTTTCAATTTTGCGTTTAAGCACAAAAAAACGGGCGCGCGGCCCGTTACAAGTTCGGTGGAAGTCTGGGGGTGGAAGCCAGTCTGCCGCTATTGAGGTGGATATAGGCGAGTCGTGCGGGGATGGCAAGGGGCGGAGCTGATCTTAGGTTCCAGTTAAAACTTGGGCATAAGTATTCGCGTCGATATTCCCACCTGAAACCACCGATACAACCTTACGACCAGCCAATGATGGATGCATGGCAGCAGCAACTGCAACCGCGCCGGCACCCTCAACCACTAAATGCGAACGCTTGGCCAACAGACGCAAAGCGTCTGCAGCCTCTTCATGGCTGACTACGATTACTTCAGATACGAGGTGATCCAGCAACGGCCACATATCGGACAACACGCTGGTGGAGCCGATACCATCGACCCAGCTTTTGCCGCGTGGTACTTCAACCGGACGGCCCGCAGCTTTGGCAGAAGCCAAAGGCGTGGCGCTTTCGATTTCGCAGGCGACGATCCTGACGTTCCGACCAGCAGCCTTCAATGCCAGTGCGATGCCGGAAATCAAACCACCGCCGCCAACCGGCACAACCACCGTGTCCACATCGGGTACTTGTTGGGCGATTTCTAACCCGATTGTTCCATTACCAATCACGACAGCCAGTTCAGCAACAGGGTGTATGAAAAATCCCTTTGCGCCCGTTTCACGGGTCATAATGATCTGCCACCAATCATCGAAGGTGACTATTTCGACTACGGCACCCATATCGCGTAGCGCATCAACTTTAACCTTGGCGGAACTGTCCGGAACAAAAACCCGAACCGGCAATCCACGTGCTATCGCGGCTTGAGCGATACCTTGGCCGAAATTCCCGGCACTTGCCGTAATCACACCGTCGGCAAGTTGATCAGGGCTGGCGATCGAAATCGCATTCGCACCGGCTCGGATTTTGAACGACCCCAACGGTTGCAAACACTCTGCTTTCAGAAACAACGTCCGATCAGGCAACGCCAATGGTAGGGCAGGGGTTATTATGGCGTCCTTTGCAACCCGACGTGCTGCCGCCTGAAAATCCAACAAAGTTGCCGCAAAGGCAGAGGCTGCCAGATCAACCGGCATTTCGGGCCTGCATGACCTTATAGCTGTCAGAAACTATTTCTTCCAAAACAACGAAATCCACATTCGCCAGACTGGTGATATATAGACAAGACGATGAATGCTTGTGTTTACCCAACTTCGCCAATTGATCCTTATAGCCATTGAACCCTGGCATTATATATACAGTCACCGATGCTTTTCGTGGTGAGACCCCTACCATCATATAGGCGTGCTGTGATCCATCCCGGCGTTTATATTCGAACCGATCAAAGCCAATAATGGCGTCGCCCCACATTTTCGCAGGTTTGCCAGTAACCCGTGCCATCATGTCCACAACCAGTCGCGTATCAGCCGCGCGTTTCAGATTTTCGACACAATTGAGAAAGGCATCGACGTCGCCATCATTCTCGATTGTTTTCATATCGGACACAGCAAACCCCTTATTTCTAATACAAAGCCCCCTAATAAGACGGGATCGTTGCCAAACCGTCAACCAAAATGGTTAACCTGTTTCCATTGCCACAACAGTGACAGAAAATGACCTGCAATTGACTAGTTGTTTCCAAATTCATGCCCAATTCACAGCGCCTAATGATGTCAGTTCCGAGTTAAATAGGGTTAAAAAATTATGGACCGACTAACAGAAATGGAAGCGTTCGCTTCAGTGGTAGACCAGGGGGGGTTTACTGATGCAGCTCGCAAAATGGGTATATCTAAATCAGCGGTAAGCAAGCATGTATCTTCGCTTGAAAGCCGCCTTGGCGCACGGTTGCTGAACCGCACTACACGACGGGTCAGCCCGACAGAAATTGGCCTCGCGTATTATGACAAAGCCCGACGGGTTTTAAATGATGCAGGCGAAGCCGATGCAATGGTCACGTCAATGCAGGCCGCCCCAAGCGGGTCTTTGCGTTTGTCGGCGGCCACTGATTTCGGCGTCAATCATATTTCGAACGCGCTGGGCGGGTTCTTGCATCAATTTCCGGAAATCAACGTCAACCTTGTGTTAAATAACAGGTATGTCGAACTGATTTCGGAAGGCTTTGATCTGGCCATTCGTATTGGCGAAATGGAAGACAGTACTTTGCGAGCGCGAAAGTTAACCGAAACTAACATGAAAATGGTTGGTGCGCCGGAATACTTCGCTAAACATGGCAAACCAAGCCGAATTGACGATCTGAACGAGCACGAGTTGTTGCACTATTCAAATCAATCCAGCGGCAATGTTTGGAAACTAACGTCACCCACAGGTGAATCGCGTCAAATCCGAACATCCGGCTGCTTGACAGTAAACGATGGGCAGTCATTGCTGACCGCTGCATCCGCAGGTCTTGGCATCGCGTATCTTCCAAGTTTTCTGTACCACGAAAAGCTGGAACTTGGCCTGCTAGAAGAGGCAATGCCATCCCTGCCGGTTGAACGCCAAGGCATATACGCGGTTTATCCGCCGGGCCGTTATACACAGCCAAAACTGCGCGCGTTCATTGACTTTTTGGTTGAGCACTTCAAACACAAAGGCCCTGAAGAGTGGTAGAAATAAAGCGGTAAGAATACACAGTTAGGTGCGGGAAGGGCTCGGTCAGTGCAATGTCACAGCCGGGCCTTTTCTATTTGACTTAACGTTGATTCGTAACTTATTCGACCGCAGTCAAAACAACTTCGACACGGCGGTTTTTGTCCCGGCCTTCATCAGTGGCGTTGGTGGCGCGGGGTGAAAGATATCCAACGCCTTCGGCGGAAAGCTGCGTAGGGTCAACGCCGTAAGTTTCGATCAATCGCAGCATAACCGAATCGGCGCGTTTGCGAGATAGAGTGACATTTCCATCCAGCAAACCAGACGCATCTGTGTGGCCAACTAAGACAACAGTTTTTGTTGGATTGGCCGTCAAAAAGGTCGCAAGCTCCTGAAGCGATGAAGACGGGTTGCCGTTCAAATTGGACGAGCCCTTCAAAAATTCTAACCCATCAAGAACGAAGGCGCCGCTATGTTCAAGACGACCTGCAAGATCATCATTTTCAGGCGTTTCTGTGCTGGCCGAGGGTTGCTTTGTTGACAATGCAATGTTTGGAACGGCGGCCGGAGCACCACCGATTGACGTCATTTGAATAAAGCCGCGATCTGGGCTTTGACTGACTAACAGGCCGATGAAATCTTCTTCTTCTTCATCTACAGTC
>JBLHMX010000093.1:0-10490 GCA_047622625.1 Paracoccaceae bacterium
CGCCCGCACAACCCAAATGCCGCCCGCCTTGCGAATTTTGATATGATTGGCCATGAGAACCCCCTAAAATTAGTCAGAAGACCTTTATACACCGAAATCCTGTCCCAAGAATATAGTCAGATTGGCGCACAGGCGATTTCCATCCAATCCTGGGTTTCAGCGCTGCAGTTTGGCGAAATTTTATCAAAGGTTTCAGCATGATAGGCATTTAACCAGTCGCGCTCTTGTGCTGTTAGCATGGTGCTGTCGATCAAGTGTCGATCAATTGGGGTGAAGTTTAGGGTTTCAAATTGCAACATGTCGCGATTGTCTGCAGTTGCCAGCATGGTGGCGGGTTCCACAACAACCAAGTTTTCTATGCGGATACCAAAGTCACCAGCGCGGTAATATCCGGGTTCGTTTGATAGGATCATGCCCGGTTCAAACGGCACGGTTGACACACGCGACAACCTTTGCGGGCCTTCATGCACGCCCAGAAATGAGCCAACGCCATGTCCTGTACCATGATCGAAATCTTGCCCGGCGGCCCATAAGTCGCGCCGCGCCAACGGATCAAGATCGCGCCCGCCAAGGCCGACAGGCCAGCGGGCCAAAGATATGGCGATCATGCCTTTCAGCACGCGGGTGAAACATTGACGGTGTTCCAGCGTTGGTGTGCCAATGGCAATTGTACGTGTGATATCCGTGGTGCCGTCACGGTATTGGCCACCTGAATCTACCAACAACAATTCGCCAGTTTCGATGGTGCGATTGCTGTCTTCGGTCACACGGTAATGGTTGATCGCACCATTCGGGCCCGTACCGCAGATCGTTTCAAAGCTGATATCGACAAGCAGGTTTGAACGCGCACGCAGCCCCTCGAGCTTCTTGACCACATCGATCTCAGTTAGCTTTGGCGCAGGGCCAAGTCCGTCAAGCCACGCTAGAAATTCAGCCATCGCGATCCCGTCACGCAGATGTGCGCGGCGCGCGCCTTCGATCTCAGTCGCGTTCTTGCGGGCTTTTGGCAAAGCGCATGGGTCTGCTGCATAAGTGATTTCGACGCCAGCTTGCGTCAATCGATTGCTGACCCACAGCGGTGCCGTGGCTTTGTCGAGCCGCACTGGCCCACGCAACGCATCAAGTGCAGGGCCAAAATCTTCTGGTGGACAGATGGAAGCTTGGCTACCCAAATGGTCAAGAACGGCTGGTGATACTTTATCGGGATCTGTGAACACCTGCACGGCTCCGGCATCAGTAAGAACTGTGAATGCCAATGCGACTGGCGTGCGTTCAATATCTGCACCGCGAATATTCAGCAGCCAGGCAATGGAATCTGGCATCGTCAGAACAACAGATGTTTGCCCCGCATCCCGCAGAGATTTCGCAATGGATGCCCGTTTGTCAGCACTCTCTTCACCAGAAAACTCGATCCCATGCGGTTGGATCGCGCCTTTAGGTGCAGCGGGTTGATCCGACCAAATTCTGTCTACTAAGTTGGCAACTTCACGCAGTTTAATCCCGTGGCCATCCAGCAGTGCAACCAGTTTGTCGATCTGATCTTTGCCGTGCAGCCAAGGATCAAAGCCAATGGTACCACCGTCTGGCAATGCCTTGATAAGCCACTCGCCAAGATCGGTGGCAGGCCATGCCACAGGCGTAAAATGCGCCAAATCAATCTGGTCACGTACTTGCAAGGTATAGCGCCCATCGATGAAAACACCTGCGCGATCAAGCAATGCAGCACAAAAGCCAGCCGAACCCGTGAAACCCGTCAGCCAGGCCAAACGCTCGTCTCGCGCTGGAACATTTTCACCCTGATGCGCATCAGCGCGCGGGATCAGGAAACCGTCAAGACCTTCGGCCTCAAGAACCTTTCGCAGATCTGCAAGCCGCTTTGGCCCATCTGTCGGCTTGGTGGTTGCTTCAAAAGATTGGAACATGCGTATTCCTTTTGGTTCAAATATCCGCGCGCGCAGCGCCTTAAACCTTTAGCCAGCGCGTTTGGCTGCCGCGATACCCAAAAGGCGTGCCCGGGCACGGGGATCACTGTCAAATAACGCCGCCAATTGTTCTGTAATTGCGCCCGCCAATTGCTCGACATCAGTGATCGTTACCGCTTTGTCGTAATATCGCGTCACATCGTGCCCGATGCCAATTGCGATTAGTTCAACCGCTTTGCGCTTTTCGACCATAGTGATCACATTGCGCAGATGCTTTTCAAGATAGCTGGCAGAATTGACACTAAGTGTGCTGTCATCCACTGGCGCCCCATCAGAAATTACCATCAGAATTCGCCGCGCCTCGGGGCGTGCGCACATACGACGATGGGCCCATTCCAAAGCCTCACCATCGATGTTTTCTTTCAGCAGGCCTTCCTTCATCATCAGGCCAAGATTTGGCCGCGTCCGTCGCCAAGGTGCATCGGCACCCTTGTAAATAATGTGGCGCAAATCGTTCAGACGCCCGGGTGTTTGCGTGCGGCCATCTGCCAGCCATTTTTCCCGGCTCATGCCACCTTTCCAGGCTTTTGTCGTAAATCCCAGAATTTCAACTTTTACCGAGCAGCGTTCTAAGGTGCGCGCCAAGACATCAGCACAAATCGCGGCAATCGAAATTGGGCGTCCCCGCATAGAACCAGAGTTATCCAATAACAAGGTCACAATCGTGTCTTTGAAATCGGTGTCTTTTTCCCATTTGAACGACAAAGGCGTGGTCGGATTGGTGACAACGCGTGCCAAACGGCCTGCGTCTAAAATCCCTTCTTCCAGATCAAAGATCCAGCTGCGATTTTGCTGCGCTTGCAAGCGACGTTGCAATTTATTTGCCAAGCGCGAAACGGCGCCTTTAAGCGGTTCCAACTGCTGATCAAGATAAGCGCGAAGTCGTTCAAGTTCGGCAGGTTCAGCCAGATCTTCGGCCTTTATTTCTTCGTCAAAATCTGTGGAAAACACCTTATAAGTCGGATCAGCGTCGGAATGCGCCGGCGGGGCGGGTGGGTCTAATGGCGGCTCGCCATCGGCCATTTCCGCGTCGTCTGACATGTCCTGGTCATCCATGTCATCCATAGAGACCTGCGCCTGGCTTTCGTCTTCCTGACTGGTTTCATCGTCGTCATTGTCTTCGGCTTGATCAGATTGGTCTTGATCGTCGCCGCCGTCGCTGTCGGGTTCTTCTTGTTCTTCGCTGTCTTCTTCAGCGTCCTGATCATCGACGTCATCCTGACTGTCGGGGTCATCGCCAAGCTGGTCGCCGTAGCCTAAGTCGTCAATTATTTGGCGGGCGAGACGGGAAAACTCCACTTGATCTGCAAGACAATCGTCAACCGATTCCATAGTGGTGCCAGCTTCGGCCTCCATGAAATCGCGCCAAAGGTTCATGACGTTATCGGCCCCTTTGGGCAGATCGCGACCGGTTGCCAAGTGGCGCACAAGGTATCCTGCTGCGGTGGCCAGCGGGGCTTGGGCGCGATCTTCTATCTGGTCGAAACCTTGGCGATCAGCTTCGTCTGCGATTTTGGCATCGATATTGCCAGCCGTGCCGGGCATAACGCGTGAGCCCATCGCTTCACAGCGGGCGGTTTCCATCGCTTCATATAAATCAAGCGCCATCTGGCCAGCAGGCGCATATTTGCGATGGGTCGCTTCATTATGAAACCGCAATCGCAACGCATAGGCATCGGCCGTGCCGCGCGCCAACATAACTTCTTCACGCGTCATGCGCCGTGTGACCTGCGGCAAGCGCATGGTGTCATCCGACATGCCTGATGGATCGACCGAGAAGGCGACGTTTAGCTCAGGCTCGTTCGCCATAGCTTTGGTCGCCTCGGCGAGGGCTTTTTTGAACGGGTCAGCGGGGTTGTCGTTGGGTTTTTTCATTCCCTTTAACCTAGCTCTTTGACAATTGCTTGCCCACATTCTGCGGCTGCACTAACAAATCCAGTGATCTTTTCAACTTCTTCCATAATAGACAGAAATTCTGTTTCTGGTATACTTGCAAAATAGCCGCTACTGTCGACTGCTTCCCGTTTCTTGAATCGATCGAGTATCAAGTCGATATCAATAGCGATGAGAGCCTCTGAGATTTCTTTCACCAATTGAGAATCCAACACTTTTAATGGTTCATGTGATGGATCCCAAGAATGCCAGTCCTTTCCACCTAAAATGAAGCCGAGTGGCAGGCTGGTGTCCCAAAGTGTATCGGTGAACAAGTAGTGTATAATATGCCAGTCCTGAAAAAAACTCAAATAATTGCTGCTGTCCGTGAATCTGTAAGGTTCAAGACCCAGAACAAATTGCAGGCTGGAGTCCGCGGTAATTTTTATCAGTTCTTCTGGGCCTGCACTGCGCATATTAAAAGACATGCTCATTGGACTATATCACCCCAAACTAACACTCGCCGCACTTTCCGGCAATTCTTCGTCAAAACAGCGCTGATAGAACTCGGCCACAGTCTGGCGCTCCAGCTCGTCACATTTGTTCAGGAAAGTCAGGCGGAACGCGAAACCGATGTCTTTGAAAATCTCCGCGTTCTGGGCCCAGTTAATTACAGTACGAGGGCTCATCACCGTGGATATATCGCCGTTCATGAACGACGTGCGCGACAAATCAGCGACGGTTACCATTTGGCCGATTTGCTTGCGGCCTTTGTCAGTGTTGTAATGTGGGTTTTTGGATAGAACGATTTGGGTTTCAGCGTCATGCGACAAGTAGTTCAACGTTGAAACCAGCGACCAGCGATCCATCTGGGCTTGGTTGATTTGCTGCGTGCCGTGATAAAGGCCAGTGGTGTCGCCAAGGCCGACAGTGTTGGCGGTGGCGAACAAGCGGAAACTTGGATGCGGTGTGATAATCTCGTTCTGATCCATCAGCGTCAATTTGCCGTCATGTTCCAGTACGCGTTGGATCACGAACATCACGTCGGCACGGCCAGCATCGTATTCGTCAAACACAATCGCGGTTGGGTTACGCAGCGCCCACGGAAGAATGCCTTCGTGAAATTCGGTGACCTGTTTGCCGTCTTTCAATTTGATCGCGTCTTTGCCGATAAGGTCGATCCGGCTAATATGGCTATCAAGATTGACACGTACACATTGCCAGTTCAGATGCGCGGCAACTTGTTCGATGTGGGTCGATTTGCCTGTGCCGTGATACCCTTGCACCATAACGCGGCGGTTGTGAGAAAATCCGGCAAGGATAGCCATCGTGGTGTCAGGGTCAAACTTATAGGTCGGATCAATTTCCGGCACACGTTCGCCGCGATCAGCAAAACCATAGACTTCCATCTCGGTTTCAAAACCAAATAGTTCACGTACCGAAAAGCGTTTGTTAGGTTGTTCCGACATGTTTAATTCACCGTCTGCCATCGTTAATTCCGTTTTGTATTTGGCCATATTGGCGGCCATGTATTCGCAAATTATTGTGTGCCGCAAATTGTGCCAAGGCGCAAGGGGTCGGCGCCGCCAAGGCCGGAATGACGCGGTGCCGCGACCAGCTGTTCTTTACGATTTAAACAGCTTGCTGTCTTTAATCTGATCCCATGCCCAAACCACCTCTTGCAGGCGGTCTTCGTCTTGGCGGTCACCGCCGTTTAAGTCGGGGTGCAGAATTTTAACCAGCTTTTTGTAAGCCTGACGGATTTCTGGTTTTGTCCAGTGATCCTTGGCTTCCAAAATCTCAACTGCTTTTCGCTCGGTTGGCGGGAGGCGTCTTGCCATGACCTGACCGCGACCGGACCCGGGATTGCGCGTGGCGTTTTCGCCCAATACTTCCATTGGGTCGTCAATGCCCAGCCGCGCCCATGCCTTAGCTTCGTTATTTGCGCTTTGTTGACCTTCGCCATTTTTGCCGAATGGTTTGGTCGGCCGTTCCCAGACACGGTCCGCCGCGAATTGTTTTTCTAGTTCAGCCTCAGAATGATTTTCAAAAAAGTTCCATTTGTTATTGTACGCGCGGATGTGATCGATGCAGAACCACAAGAAGTCTTCCAGATTGTCAGGATTCTTGGGGGCGCGATATTTTCCCGGCTGTTGGCAGCCATCATGCTCGCAAGCCCTGGACGAGGTTTCAAACGCGCCAGACATGCCACGACGTCCACGCGCACGGCGTTTTTTATCAGAGGAAACGGACATATCAAATTCAAACGGGGAGCGGCCAGCCATCTGCTGTATTCCTTTTGCTTTTCGACTCGGATCACACAGTTTAAGGTTTTACTTGGCAGGGCCAATAGGCAAACAGCATACAAAGGAAAAAAAATGCGCATAGCAGATCAGATTTTAGAAAAATTGCAGATGGAATTTCAGCCGGATCATCTTGAGGTCGTCGATGATAGTGAAAGCCATCGCGGTCATGGTGGGTGGCGAGAGGGTGGCGAGACACATTTCAATGTCGCGTTAAAGGCCGGTGTTTTCGCGGATATGAGCCGTGTGGCCCGCCACCGCGCGGTGCACGCGGCACTTGGCAGCGATCTGGTCGCATCAATTCATGCTTTGTCGTTAGATATTTCGGGTTAGGTTATTCGCCGGCCAATCGGATGGGCTCTTCTGTGTCATCGCGTACTAAACGTGCTTTGCGACTGCGTAAGATGCCCAGAACTCCAGATTGCGTGGCCGGTTCTTCGCTTTCGGTCATGTCCGGATTAATCGCGGTGACGTTGCCGGATTTGAAAACCACTTCCTGTTCAGTGCGGTCTTCTTGAACTTGGTGCAATTCGATCTGGCGCGTCGGTGGAGCTTCAAAGAATTTTTGGTCAGCAATGATTGCGCGACGAAAAACTAAAACTGATTGATAGGCTTCAACGCGTCCAGTCAGGCCTGAACGCTCTTCACAGGGGAGGCTTTCAGCACGTAAGTATTCCCATTGACTGTTGGCCATATCATTCATCACCTCGGCCAAGACAGAGGCAAACAAATCTTCGTGGCTGCGCACACCTTTGAAAGACTTTGTCTTGTTTGGTGCAGCAACAACTTTATATTCGTAACGGGTCATATCCCGACACTTCCCCATTTATCGCCCCCGCGAACTTACTAATTCCCTTGCCTAAGTACATGATAAATTGGGCCAAAATTTAACCGTCTAATTTGGAAACAATCTTTTGTGACTGTTTATTAGATAAGTCTAATTCTTGGGGCAGTTATCCACAGCCATCTACATATAGTAGGCGCTACACGTAGGGGTTGCGAATATAGAGCGCCACGTTAACCATTTGTTTGCGAATTGAAATTCCGGTTTCGCAAAACGCCGCAATTTGGCCACTTTTTATTGAGCGTTAACCGGATGTTAAACAAATGACACACAGGTAGATTCTGTCGCCAACTGTGCGGCTATTCGACCTGCAGTTTTTCGCTAACAATCTCGTTCACAGCCTTCGGATTGGCCTTGCCACCCGTGGCTTTCATTACTTGTCCCACAAACCAGCCTGCCAATTTTGGATTGGCGCGGGCCTTTTCAACCTGGGCCGGATTTTCGGCGATAATCTTGTCAACGGCGGCTTCAATCGCGCCCATGTCCGTGACTTGTTTCATGCCGCGGCTTTCAACGATCTCGCTTGGCTCGCCGCCCTCAGTATAAACGATTTCAAAGACATCTTTGGCGATCTTGCCGGAAATGTCGCCTTTAGCGATCAAATCCAGAATGCCACCTAACTGATCAGCCGATACAGGGCTGTTGGTGATGTGATGGTCGTCTTTGTTAAGGCGGCCAAATAATTCGTTAATTACCCAGTTCGCAGCCTGCTTGCCATCGCGCCCTTTGGCGACGGCTTCAAAAAAATCAGCGCTGGCCAGTTCTGCGGTCAAAACATCGGCGTCATATTCGGTGACGCCGTAATCTGTGACAAAACGGGACTTCTTGGCGTCTGGCAACTCTGGCAAGCCAGATTTGATCGTATCGACCCAAGATTGACCGATTTCCAGCGGCAAAAGGTCAGGACAGGGGAAATACCGGTAATCCTGCGCTTCTTCTTTGCTCCGCATTGAGCGGGTTTCGTTCTTGTCTGGATCATAGAGCCGGGTTTCCTGAAGAATGCTGCCGCCATCTTCCAGAATGCCGATTTGGCGGCGGCCTTCTACATCAATCGCGGCCTGAATGAACCGCATTGAGTTCATGTTCTTTATTTCGCACCGGGTGCCAAGCACGCCAAAATCGCCAGTTTCACGGAACTTTTCGTAATCGCCAGCTTTGCAGACCGATACGTTCACATCAGCCCGCATATTGCCGTTTTGCATGTTTCCATCGCACGTTCCGAGATATCGCAAAATCTGGCGCAGTTTAACCACGTAAGCCGCAGCTTCTTCAGGGCCGCGAATATCTGGACGGCTAACGATTTCCATCAACGCAACGCCTGTGCGATTTAAGTCAACGAATGACATGTTTGGGTCCATGTCATGCACGGATTTGCCAGCATCTTGTTCCAAATGGATGCGTTCAACCCGAACGAGACGGGCTTCACCATTGCCCATTTCAACCAACACTTCGCCTTCGCCAACAATCGGATGGTAAAGTTGGCTGATCTGATAGCCTTGCGGTAAATCAGGGTAGAAATAATTTTTGCGATCAAATGCCGAATAAAGGTTGATTTCGGCGTTCAGCCCCAACCCTGTGCGGATCGCCTGTTCGACACAATATTCGTTAATCACCGGCAACATGCCTGGCATGCCTGCGTCAATGAACGAAACGTTTGAATTGGGTTCGGACCCAAATTTTGTAGACGCTCCTGAAAACAATTTGGCTTTGCTGGCGACCTGCGCGTGTACTTCAAGCCCGATAACAAGTTCCCAATCGCCTTTGGCACCAGCGATGATCTTGGGTTTTGGCGAAGTATAAGTTGCGTCGAGCATAGTCACTATCCGTTAATTGTTACGGGCGTTTTAGGGCAGCAAACGGGGCAGGGCAAGGTCTGCATCGGGTGTGCATTGCCCCATTGCAAGAGTATTTAGCGATGAGTGAATGCTAAGATTACCGTGCGCCGCTGACGTCAATCGATGTTGCGGTGATATAGCTGGCTTTATCGCTCATTAGGTAAAGGATTGTTTCAGCGACTTCGCGGGCAGTTCCTGCACGTTTCATGGGCAATTGATTGCCAAGGGCGTTGACTCGGTTTGGTTCGCCGCCCTTTGCGTGCAAATCTGTGTCGATGATGCCGGGGCGCACGCCAACAACGCGCACGTTCTCGGCAGCCATTTCGTCGCCCATGCCTTTGGTCAGAACATCAACCGCACCCTTAGAGGCGGCATAGTCCACGTATTGTCCCGCAGAACCCAGTCGCGCTGCGATTGAAGAGACATTCACAATGACGCCACCAGACCCGCCATATCGGTAAGCCATGCGAATTGCGGCTTGTTTGGCGCATAAGAACGGGCCGATCGCGTTGACGTCAAACATCCGGCGTAGGCGGGCGTGGGAAATATTTTCAACCCGCTCGCTGTCATCGACCATCCCTGCGTTATTTACCAAAACGCCGAGCTCATCGAATTCTTCGTCAAATTTGTCGAACATTGCTTCTACGTCATCGGGATTGGCGATATCGCCTTGGATTGTGATCGCTTTTCGCCCTAAGGCACGCACTTTGCTGGCGGTAAGTTCGGCGCCGTTTGTATCAGAATTATAGCCGACTGCCACATCATACCCAGCCTCGGCTGCGGCGACAGCAGTTGCAGCGCCAATTCCAGCGCTGGCACCTGTGATCAATATTGTTTTTGGCAAAGACATTTTGGCCCCCCACAGACCTCGATTCCCCTGTTTTAACCTTTCAGGGCATAGAGCTCAAACGATAGTTCACCCGACCAGCGCCAAGCCGCCAACAGTGGCGTATTTGTGGTACGGTCCGCGTGAAGGATGTTTGATGGATGATGGATCATTGCCCCACATCCCTTTGTTATCGGGTCAGTTTCACTGGTCTGCCAGATCGCGCTGCCGCCTAGAATAACGAATGTTTCTTCCGCAGAATGGTTGCGTAAGCTGTAATCGACGCCAGAATTCTGCAGCCAAAGGCCGACCCGTACCGTATCGGAAGAAAACATTCCGTCGGGGCCGACCAATTCAACCAGCATCATTTCTTGGGCAATTTCGCTTTTGATTCTGTGCCCCAGATCACAGCCACCCCATGCAATCCAAGGGTTTGTTGAACGAATTAGAGGCGACAAGGGATGCGGATTACCTGCCAGTGTTTCATGCAGCGCCTCAGCTAAAGCAGGTGATTGAGCATTCGGCAATTTGCGCTTTACGCTGGCTGCACGTAACAGTTCCCGCGCCGCTTGATCGCCGCCCGCGCGGTTTTCAGCGGCGTAAAGACCAGCAAGAGCGGTTAATAGGGGTGTAAGCTGGTTTGGTTGTTCCATGATTATGCCAGCAATATCCGTCCGACCATTTCGGCAGTGTCGGTCGAAAGGTTCGGGGTCGCTGCAATACGCCGCAGCTCTGTTTTCATCAATTCTTGGCGCGACGCATCGTACCTTTGCCACGTGTCAAAAACCGAAGACAGGCGCGCGGTCGTTTGCGGGTTAAGTGGGTCAA
>JBLHMX010000094.1:0-10383 GCA_047622625.1 Paracoccaceae bacterium
GTCAGGGTCGATTGGGATATTCATGCAGGGTCTGATATTTCGACCCGTTACAACATCCCACGGCGTTCAACTTTGCTGTTATTACGCGGCGATGATGAACTGGGCCGTATTGTTGCCGGAACAAGCACCAAAACGATCACGGCTTTGATGGATCTGGGTTTGGCCACGGCTTAAGAATTACTTTCGCCAGGCTTTCGGCAATTCGACGTTAATTTCACTACTGATCTGCTTCAGAAACCCGTGCATGAAATCCAACCGATCAGCGGCGATATTTTGTGCGGTTTCTGTTTGCAAGCCATCCGCCAACCCCAACAACTTAACTCGCCAATGATCTAACGAAAATTGGCGGTCGTTAAGGGCGCGGCGTTGGGCGAAAGGATCGTCATTATCATAAAGCGTCTGCCCGTTTAGGCCAGCCACCGCAAAAGTCCTCGCAACGCCAATTGCCCCAATAGCATCCAAACGATCTGCATCCCGCAAGATTTTCGCCTCGATTGTTAGTGGCGCAATACCCCCCGAATAGCTGTGCGCGGCAATGATATGCTGCACCTTCGCCCGATCCAGTTCATCAAACCCAAGTTGCGCCAAAAACGGAGTGGCTTGTTCAGCCGCCAGTGTTGAAGCCCGCGCTCGATCCGGGCTGTTCTTTGGTATATTCACCAAATCATGCAAATAGGCGGCTGCCAAAAGTAGGCGCAAATCGCCTGTGTCTTCGCCCGCAACAATCCGCTGCACATTGATCCAAACCCGATCAAGATGGGCGATATCATGGGCCGCATCCACAGCCATTTCCGCCCTAGAGATCGCACGCAATTGGTCCCGTAAGTCTTGCAAATGCTAATCCTTAGCTTGTCGATCATGCCAATCTGTCAGGCTTTCATCGGGGTACGCGTCAAATTTTCGATCACCATCAATAACTATCGGCACCGCCCAAGACGCCTTGCTGCCAAGCATCATGTGCCATTTCTGCGGTGGCTGCGGCAACTCACTGTCAATGGTCGAGGCATGCGGGTGCATCAAAGCCGGCCATTCCGGTGCCCAAAGCCAAAGGGCCGAACCACAAAGCATGCAAAAACTGCGTTCCGCTGTGCTTTCGCTAATCTTGCCGGTATCCACATCCGTGGTTTTCGCCCGATAAACGCTAATATTCTCGCTACCTTTGATCTGCAGCGTTTCGAAATCCGCTGCCAGATTTATGGCATATCCACCCGAGCCCGCAGTTTTACGACAAATCCCACAGTAACATTGATTGAACGGATAGGGTTGCGATGATTGCACCGTGAACGTCACAGCCTTGCAGTGGCACGAGCCTGATAGATTTAATCGCATGTAGTTTGGTCCTTATGACATAATGGACGATGGGTTTTATTCCGATTGAGGCTGTAAATCTTTGCTCCCCAACAAGATGGCCGCGCCAATCATAAGGCCGCCGCAAATCTTGTTCACAACCCCAACAGACATACGTTGCAGGCCATTGGCCGCGCGCAATCCAAGCCAGCCCCATAACAGCAATATAGCCCCGTCTATAACAATGTAGGTTGTTCCAAGGACAAGCAATTGCGGAGTTATAGGCAAGGCAGGGTTGATGAACTGGGGAAATAGAGCACCAAAGAATACCACTGCGAACGGATTTGCCATCGAGGTGATAAAACCTTGCCGATACAACCGAAACGCTGTGCCAGCCTTGCTTGCTTGCATATCTTGATCAGTTTCTTTCGATCGGATCAGTTGAATGCCAATCCACGCAAGATAAGCCACACCCAGCCATTTGATCCAAAGAAAAGCACTTGCAGACGTCGCGATTATGGCCGCCAGTCCAAACGCAGCCGCGACCATCTGAATGCAGTTCGCGCTCAAATCCCCAGAAATCGTCCAAATGCTTTTCTTAAGCCCGTGTCGGATGCTGTTTGAAATAATGAGAAGCTGGCTGGTGTCAGGCGGTGTCGCAAAAAATGCGGCGACGGCAGCAAGGTAAATCAGGTATATTTCAAGGGGCATCACAAATCCTGCAATTTAGGCGGTCAAAATGTTGAATATGCGCATTCGTTCAATACTTCATCCAATTGACCCTTGATTTTCGCCGACCTGACCGCGATGCAACAGAACATGATCCAACAGAACGCAGGCCATCATTGCCTCGCCCACGGGCACGGCGCGAATGCCAACGCAGGGATCGTGGCGGCCCTTTGTGATAATCTCGACCTCTTCACCAGCCTTGGTGATGGTTGCGCGCGGTTTCAGAATTGAGCTGGTCGGCTTGACCGCAAATCGACAGACCACATCCTGACCCGTCGAAATGCCGCCAAGAATACCACCCGCATGGTTTGACGAATAAATCGGCCCATCTGGCCCCATCGAAATTTCGTCTGCATTTTCTTCGCCAGTCAGCGTGGCCGCATCCATGCCAGCGCCAATCTCAACGCCTTTCACAGCATTGATCGACATCATCGCAGTGGCTATATCAGTGTCGAGCTTGGCATAAACCGGCGCACCAAGGCCCGCTGGCATGCCTGAAGCCACGACCTCAACAACTGCCCCGACCGAGTTGCCAGATTTGCGGAGCTCGCCCAGATATTTCTCCCAACGCGCAGCCGCGGCAGCATCTGGGGTCCAAAACGGATTGGCGTTGATCTGGGCCATATCAAGCGCTGCTCGGTCGATTTTATCGCTGCCCATTTGCACCATGAAACCTGTGATCGAAAGGTCTGGCAGCAAAGCCCGCAAGGCGGCGCGCGCCACACCGCCAGCCGCCACCCTAGCGGCCGTTTCACGCGCGCTGGATCGCCCACCACCACGATAATCGCGGATGCCGTATTTCTGCCAATAGGTGATATCCGCGTGACCTGGACGGAATTTTTCCATGATGTCGGAATAATCCTTGCTGCGTTGATCGGTGTTACGGATCATCAACTGGATCGGCGTGCCCGTGGTTTTGCCCTCGAACACACCCGACAAAATTTCCACCTGATCGGCCTCTTGCCGTTGGGTGGTGAACTTGTTCTGCCCCGGTTTTCGTTTATCAAGCCAATGCTGTAACATCGACGCCTCCAGCGGCACATTCGGCGGGCAACCATCAACGGTCGCGCCCAAAGCAGGCCCATGGCTTTCACCCCAAGTGGTCACGGTAAATAGACGGCCGAAGGTGTTGGTAGACATGAGGTGCTCCTTTTGAGGGTGTTATGCACCGAATGTTGAGAGGGTTCCATAATGAATTGAAAAGACGCAGGGTTTGAGATCGGCAATACCTTCCCCAAATTCGAGCGAAAACAATGGCGTTAGTGAAGTTTCGGCCATAGCTCACAGCAAACATTCTGGCCTACAATCTTTGTAGACTCGTCGACTATCGAGTGAAACCTTCTGCTTGGTTCGAAATCGCCTCCGGCGAGACATCCTCGGCAAGTACTTTTTCGTCCTTTATTTTCGGCGCGCTTTTCTTCCAAGCAATCAAGCGGGATCCAATGTTCTTGTAAAAATGCGGAACAATAAGTTCCAGTTCGGCAATGAAATTCACCTGTTGCGTAAATCGAGTGCCAATACGCTTGGAAAGAAACACGTGAAAACTTGTCGGCGACAGATGCTCTTTACTCTCCGCCGCAACCTCTGGGTTGTTCTTTAACTCGCTAACAGCGAACTGCGAAGCCGCGCTTGTTCCCGGCCATTTCAATCTAACGTAAAGATCGTCATCACTGCTTTTAATTTGGCGCAACAGCCAATTCAACCGCGCCTTAGTGGTGACCTTGTCCGTGGGAGCACGCAAACTCATACCAACATTCAAACAGCGCCGCCGAAGATCAGCTGTGATTTCAACAGGGGCGGCTGCATCCGGAATACTCAACGTGCAATCCAGTCGAAGTTGGTCCCGTAAAATTTCCAACTCGTCCTTTTGCCTGTGGGCAACGTTAGTGCGATGTCTAAGTGGTAGTTTTTCTGAAACAACGGTCTCAGTTAGGCGACTAAGGATTAACGAAATGTCCCGTGTTTCTTGATGCCATGCCGCAAGGCATGAAATTGCTGCTTCGGACTTAGCTGCGATTGCGCCGCCGCTTGACACTAGTTTATTCAGCTCTGACCATTCCGGCGGCATCCGATCAAAGCCTTTAACTCCCGCGCTTTCGTGGCTTAGGAAGCGGCGCAACTCATTCAAGAGTGTACGTTGTTGGGAATCAGAAAACCCGTCTTTGCTTAAAAGCAGATCAGCAGTTGTTAGAATGTGCATCCAGGACCAATGATAAACTGGAATTCTTGACCTGCTTTTGCGTGTTTGCTCCAAGGGATGGCTGGCCGGGTTAGTGGCAAATTGGTTTGAGACAGTGATCAAGCAATCAATTCCATTGTCTTTTGCTAACGCGCGATAGCGTTCAATTTGATCCGGTTCCAGTTTGTTATTCGCAACCTTAGTCTCAACCAAAGCCCGCCATTCACCCGACTTTGTTTTTAGAATTATCAAGCCATCCGGACGATCCTTTTGACCCGACAAATGTTTGGCGAAAACAACCTCTGTCAACGACTGAATATCTGATCGCTTACCAACTTTCTGTCCGATTGACGCCAAGATTTCTTTCCCAAACTCTGGCACCGCAGACAAACATGCCAGTACGATCGAGGTCGTTCGCCCTTCTTTTGAAGTCGTTGACAAAACAGGGAACAGCCGCGCCACTTCGCCTTGAGCTAAGTATTCTGGAATAATCTCTGACATTAATTTTACCTTTTCATGGGTTCCATTCTATTTTCTTTCACACGCAAACAGAGAAACAAATGTTTCTGGATCAATCAAGAAGATAAACTCAATTTTTCAAGTTTAGGCCGAACGTTGTCAACCGCGACCTTCCTTCCCCCTTGCCCCCCTTCCGCCCGTCCCCTAAGTTACTCCCACCTCGGGGAGCCGTAAGGCTGAGATTTAAACCCGTTGAACCTGAACCGGACAATACCGGCGGAGGGAAGGTAACGGATCATATCCGCCCAACCTACGCCTGTCGTTAATTGGAGGATATACCCATGAAGACCCCCCTTTTGGCTGCAGCGCTTGTGATCGCTTTAGCCAGTGTGACCCAAGCGCAAGACAAGCCAATTCTTCACGTCTACACCTATGACAGCTTTGTTTCCGACTGGGGCCCTGGCCCGGCGGTGGAAAAGGCTTTTGAAGACATTTGCACCTGTGATCTGCAATTCACAGGTACGGGCGACGGCGCTGCTTTGCTGGCACGCATCCAGCTTGAAGGCGCGCGTTCCAAGGCAGATGTGGTTCTTGGCCTTGATACCAACCTGACAGCCAGGGCTGTTCAAACAGGCCTATTTGCGCCGCATAACCGTTCAATGAACGAAAACAATCTGCCGATCAAATGGACCGACACGCATTTCCTACCTTACGACTGGGGTTATTTCGCCTTTGTCTATGACACCACGAAACTAAAAACCGTACCGCATAATTTCGAGCTGTTGGCGCAAGCACCGGATGACTTTAAGATCGTCATCCAAGATCCGCGCAGCTCAACCCCTGGGCTTGGCCTGTTGATGTGGGTTAAGGCCGCATATGGCGACCGTGCGCCAGAAATATGGGCCGGACTTGCGCCCCATATACTGACGGTCACCAAAGGCTGGTCCGAAGCATACGGCATGTTTCTGGATGGCGAAGCTGATATGGTTTTGTCTTACACTACTTCGCCTACGTACCATCTGATTGCCGAAGACGACGACACCAAAGAGGCTGCAATTTTTGACGAGGGGCATTACCTGCAAGTCGAAGTCGCTGGACGTTTGGCCGCCAGTGATCAGGCACAACTCGGCGATATGTTCCTTGATTTCATGTTAAGCGAGGCCTTTCAGGCAATCATTCCAACCACCAACTGGATGTATCCCGCCGTCTTGCCAAATGCCGGCCTGCCCGACGGGTTTGAGCCACCGATATCACCCAGCAAGGCTTTGCTGATGTCACCAGAACAGGCCTTGGAAATCCGCAATGAAGCGTTGGACGAATGGCTAACCGCGCTCAGCAAATAACGCCATCAGGTGTGATGGGCTTTGGGGCTGCAGGCTTTCTTGCAACCCTTAGCCTTGGCTCGCTTGTTGTTGTGGCCCTGAATGCCACAGGCCAGGCAACCCTGTCGGTGGCTGATTACGCCGCCTTACGGTTCACACTGTCACAAGCGCTGGTTTCCGCCTTGGTAAGCACGCTGTTGGCGATCCCCATCGCCCGCGCCCTTGCGCGGCGACAATTTCGCGGGCGAAACCTGCTGGTCACGTTACTTGGCGCGCCCTTTATCTTGCCGGCGATTGTTGCTGTTTTGGGGCTATTGGCGATCTATGGTCGCGCGGGCTTCGTTAGCGACGCGTTACAATATATTGGCATCGGTCGCCTGAACATCTATGGCTTTTCCGGTGTGGTTCTTGCTCATGTATTTTTCAACCTACCCCTTGCGACGCGCCTGTATTTGCAAGGCTGGCAAGCCATTCCAGCCGAACATTTCCGCCTTGCTGCCGGGCTGGGCATGACCACTGCAGACATCGCCCGCCATTTGGAACGCCCAATGCTGCGCGCCATTTTACCAGGCATTTTCGCCACCATTTTCCTGTTATGCGTCACCTCATTCGCTGTTGCGTTGACCCTAGGTGGTGGCCCTCGCGCCACCACGATTGAGTTGGCGATTTATCAGGCCTTTCGTTTCGATTTTGATCTTTCAAAAGCGGCTTTACTGGCGGTGTTGCAATTCATCATCTGCGCGGTAGCCGCAATCGCGGCATGGCGGTTGGCCAGCCCGATACGGCTTGGTCACGGTTTTGATGCGCCGGTGCGGCGTTGGGATTGCGGCAGCATGGCGCAAGTCTTGGGCGATGCTTTTGTGCTGACCCTCACCACCCTTTTCCTGCTGTCACCACTGGTAATGATTGCGCTAAAAGGCCTTGCGGGCTTGGGTGACCTCACCCAACCAGTTTATGCGGCAGCCTTCCGATCCGTCATTCTTGCGGTAGTATCGGCTTTGATCGCCCTTGGACTTGCCCTGCCTTTGGCCCAAACAATCGCCAAACGCGGGCATTTTGCCGGGTTGCTTGAAGGGGCGGGTTACTTGTCTCTTGCCGCCTCTCCAATGGTCATCGGAACTGGCCTGTTCATTGTGCTGTTCCCGCTGATTGACCCTGCCCGGCTGGCCCTGCCGATCACCGCTTTGGTCAATGCAGCCCTAAGCCTGCCCTTTGCATTGCGCGCTTTGATCCCGGCGTTCAGAACCACCGAACGGGAATACGGCCAGCTTGCCGACAGTTTGGGCATGCAAGGCTGGCATCGGTTTCGCCTGATGACATGGCCGCGCATTCGCCCTGCCGCTGGTTTTGCTGCTGGCCTTGCCGCTGCCCTGTCGATGGGTGATCTTGGCGTGGTCGCGCTGTTTGCCGACCCCGAAGGCGCGACGCTGCCTTTGATGCTTTATCGCTTGATGGGGTCTTATCAGACCGAGGCTGCCCAGGGTGCAGCCTTGTTGCTGGTCAGCTTATCGCTAATTTTATTCTGGATTTTTGATCGGGTAGGACGCTTGAATGTTGCACCTTAAAGACGTCATCATTGCCCAAGGTGAATTTCGCCTTGGCGCCAATTGGTCAGTGAAACCCAAACAAAAGCTGGCAATCATTGGCCCCTCGGGGGGTGGCAAAAGCACCCTACTTTCGGCAATTTCTGGCCTGATGCCGATCACTAGCGGCCATATCTTTGTTAACGGACAAGACGTCACTGATGCCCACCCAGCTGCGCGGCCGATTAGCCTGCTATTTCAGGATCACAATCTATTTCCGCATCTGACCGTCGGCCAGAATGTCGGGCTTGGCTTACGGCCTGACCTAAAACTATCACACACTCAGCATCAGGCAATCGAAACGGCCTTGCACAATGTCGGCCTTGCCGGTTTTGAAACCCGCACACCTGCTAACCTGTCGGGCGGTCAACGTCAGCGGGTCGCCCTTGCCCGCGCCCTATTGCGTGACAAACCGCTGTTGATGCTGGATGAGCCCTTCGCGGCCCTTGGGCCCGCCCTAAAGGCCGAAATGCTGGAGCTTGTCGATCAGATTGTGCGCAACAGCGGCGCGACATTGCTAATGGTCACCCATGATCCTGACGATGCCAAACAAATCGCTGATGTTACGTCATTGGTGAGTGACGGCGTGGCTTCGCCTCCGCAAGAAACCAAAGCTCTATTTGCCGATCCACCCGAGAAACTTCGGCAATATCTTGGCTAACCCAGCATTCCAATTGGTACCAATTCCCAAGCGCGCCCGCTCAATTTAGCCACCTAAAAACGAAAAAGGGCGCAGCCTAAGCCGCGCCCCAATTATCTATGTAAATGCTATCAAGCGTCTTTGCGCTTTGGTCCGGCCCACAATTTCTTGTTAGTCAGATACAACAGCGACGTCAGCAGGATCATAAACGAAACCGCCAAAAATCCAGTCCGTTTACGGGCCATCATCTTGGGCTCAGCCGTCCACATTAAAAACGCGGCAACGTCTTGGGACATGTGACGCACGTCTGCAGAATGACCATCGCGGTATTCCACTGCATCGTCTTCCAACGGCGGAGCCATCGAAATCCAGCCTCCTGGAAACGCTGTGTTTTCATACAGCGTAACGCCAGCTTCGTCTTTCTCGTGGCCTGTGTAGCCAGTCAAGATCGAAGCAATATATTCAGCCCCGCCCATGCCTTTGAACAATTGGTTCAAACCAGAACCCATTGGTCCGTGAAAACCAGCGCGCGCTTTTGCCATCAAACTAAGATCAGGCGCACCAACTGCTGTATTTACTGGAAATTTATCCGAAGGTTTTGCTTCACGGGTATCACCCGGTTCTGCATCGTCGTCGTCATCAATAACCTCAAACAGCTTGGCAAAGGCCTTAACCTGCTCGGCTTCCATCTGCGGGCCACCTTCGTCGCCCAGCGTGCGAAACGCCACTTGACGTAACCCATGACAGGCCGAACACACTTCGGTGTAAACCTGAAGGCCACGTTGCAACTGCATCGGGTCAAATTTGCCGAATGGGCCTTCAAACGAAAAGGCGAAATCTTCGATATGGTTTTCACCACCGGCTGCAAGCGCCCCAGTTGACCCCAGGCCGAATGCCACGAGTGCGGCGAGTATGCTGTGTTTAATCATCTCGATAATCCTTTCACTCAATCATTCAGCTGGCGACGCGGGCGCGTCTTTCGGCGGATAATGGGCATCGAAATCTTCTTCGATGGTTGCCGGGATCGGCAGCGGTTTTTCCAACACGCCAAGCAAGGGCAAGATGATCAGGAAATAGCCAAACCAGTAGCTTGCGCCGATTAACGAGATCACAGGGATCAGGCCATCAGCAGGTTGCGAGCCGCACCAAGTCAGAACTAAGAAATCAACGACCAACAACCAGAACCACCATTTGAAGCTTGGGCGATATTTGCCCGAACGCACGCTGGAAGTATCAAGCCAAGGCACAAACAACAGGATGGCGATCGAGCCGAACATCGCAAGCACACCAAAGAACTTGGCGTCGACAATGCCGCCGGTCAAAAAGCTGACCAACTGAACGGCCCAAACATCGGCTGTGAACGCCCGCAGAATGGCGAAGAAGCTTAGATAATACCACTCTGGCACAATGTGCGTCGGCGTCACCAACGAGTTGGCTTCAACATAGTTATCTGGGTGGCCCAGATAGTTTGGCATGAAGTAAACGATGGCCAAGAAGATCGTCAGAACAACGCCCAGACCGAACAAATCTTTAATCACAAAGTAAGGCCAGAACGGCAAGGTGTCTTTCTGTGCTTCGGCTTTGCTGCCACGACGAACTTCAACGCCCGAAGGGTTGCCGTTGCCAGTGGTGTGGAAGGCCCAGATATGCAGGACAACTAAGGCCGCCAGAACGAAGGGAAGTAAGAAGTGCAAGCTGAAGAAACGGTTCAGCGTGGCATTATCCACCGCCGGGCCGCCCAAAATCCAGGTTTGAATTGTGTCACCGACACCCGGGATCGCCCCGAAGAAGCCGGAGATAACAGTCGCGCCCCAGAAGGACATTTGACCCCAAACCAACGCATAACCAAGGAAACCTGTGGCCATCAACGCCAGATAGATCAGCATGCCCAAGATCCACACGATTTCACGTGGGGCCTTATATGAACCGTAATAAAGGCCGCGGAAAATATGCAGATACACCGCAAAGAAGAACAAAGCCGCGCCATTTGCGTGCATATACCGGATCGCCCAGCCACCGTTCACATCGCGCATGATATGTTCAATGCTGTCAAATGCCATATCTACATGCGGCGTGTAATGCATTGCCAAAACAATGCCGGTTACGATTTGCAAAACCAGACAGAACGTCAGAACTATGCCCCAGATCCACATCCAGTTCTGGTTCTTAGGTGTCGGGATCATC
>JBLHMX010000095.1:0-10309 GCA_047622625.1 Paracoccaceae bacterium
TTGCGGTCTTTCAGGGAACGAATCGCCTTCTGAGCGCTGTCGCGCGCTAGAGCAAGCGCATCCCCTGTCAAAGCATTCATTTCACACCCTTTTTAAGTCGCTTGGCCGGCTGGCACACTCATATCGCGGCTCTTTTTACCAAATCAAAAGTCTTGATTTGACCGCATACTGATACTTATGTATCGTATAGTGGGCAACCTGGTCAAGCTGAAACTGCGGCCCTATGGTCGGTTTGCCCGCACATCAACCAACCTGCTTTGACCGGCAGAAAATAATATCGGTTCCATTTATTAAGGAGACTTCAATGGTCGCTTGGAATGATTACAAACAGATGGCCCGCGCACGCGGCTCGCTTGCTAAGGAACTTTATGTCGTGGTCACCACGCCGGTGAAACCACTTGAACAAGTCAAAGCGGTTTTGCTGGATCATTTGGCTTATCAAGACGCACAGGAAGCCGCTGGAAACTTGGCGCTGGCCGGGCCGTTATCAGACAAGTCAGGCGACAGTATGCAAGGCGAAGGTTTGATCGTTTACCAAACAGCCAGCCTAGAGGCCGCCATAAAGCTGGCCGACGCAGACCCTATGCATGCAACCGGAACCCGTGAATATACCATTCGTCGGTGGATGTTGAACGAAGGCACCTTGAGGCCAACAACTTAAGCAGCCCTGAGGCGCGTTTGCCCCTTGGTAACTTCAAAATACCGCAAAGGTGAACCGGCTGCATCTTGACAAACTAACCTTTTGTTCTATGTTTGTTCTATACCTAAACTTCCAATTAATTCGGAGGCTGCCATGAACATCGAGCAAAGTATGTTACCCGCGCCAACACCTGCACAGGTGGATTACGCACGAAAGATCAGTCAGAAATTGAATGAAGTTATCCCTTGGGACGATGTTCAGGATCGGCGTTCGCTTTCTAATTGGATCGGCGCGCATCAAGCGGCGTTCAAAGCCGCGACCTATCGCAAACACCGGACTTATGGGGCGACATCAAAGCAAGTGGCTTTTGCTGAACGCCTTGCCAGTCGTAAACGCACAGAGGTTCCGGCTGAGTGTTTTAAAGACGCCGGAATGATGTCAAAATGGATCGACCGCAATCGGGCTTAAAGCCAATCCCTTAGCACAGCGATCAGCGGTATGTCGGCTGGCGGCATGGGATAGTCGCGCAAGTCTTTAACACGAACCCATTTCAAAGCCTGCCCTTCACGGCCCTGCGGCGTTCCCTGCCATTTCCGGCAGGCAAACAGCGGCATTAACAAGTGAAAGTCGTCATAGGTGTGGCTGGCAAAAGTTAATGGCGCAAGGCAACTGGCCCATGTGTTTATGCCCAGTTCTTCCTCTAGTTCGCGGATCAATGCCACCTCTGGCGTTTCGCCGGGTTCAATTTTGCCGCCGGGAAATTCCCACAATCCGGCCATTGATTTACCCTGTGGACGTTGGGCCAACAACACGCGACCGTCCAAGTCGATCAGCGCGACGGCAGAAACCAGAACCGTTTTCACGATCGGTAGTCAGCGTTGATTGAAACGTATTGCTTGGTGAAATCACAGGTCCAAACAGTGGCCCGGCCTTTGCCGATACCCAGATCGACAGTGATTTTCAAATCTTGGCGCTTCATGTATTCAGCTCCGGCGTCTTCGGTGTAATCTGGCGCAACCCAGCCGTTTTCGGCCACCAGAATATTGCCAAACCAAATCGAAATCCGGTCGCGGTCGGCTTTAGCACCAGATTTTCCGGCAGCCATAACCACACGGCCCCAATTGGGATCTTCACCAGCAACTGCAGTTTTAACCAAGGGCGAATTTGCTATCGCCAGCGCAACCTTCTTGGCTGCAAGTGAAGACGATGCGCCAAATACTTCAATTTCCAGAAACTTACTGGCCCCTTCACCGTCACGCACCACAAGATGTGACAAGTCCCGCATAACGCCGCCCAATGCCGCCGCGAATTCTTTACCCGTTTTTGATGTTGCTCCACCGACTTGCGCGCCGGATTTTCCGGTCGCGGCCACTAAAAGAGTGTCCGAAGTCGACGTATCACTGTCCACGGTGATGGCGTTAAAAGTGCTGCGGTTTAATCGCGAAACCATTTTTTGCAAATCTGGCTGGCTTACGGCAGCATCCGTGAAAATAAACACCAGCATAGTCGCCATGTCCGGTGCGATCATGCCAGAACCCTTGGCAAAACCAATGATCCGAACCGGTTTGCCGCCTATTTCGACTTCAACAAACGCACCCTTGGCAAAAGTATCGGTGGTCATAATGGCTTGTGCTGCCTGATCCGAATGGCCCGGCGCTAACCTGGCTTTCAGGTCTTGCATGACTTCCGTAATCTTTTCTGACGGCAAAGGCTCACCAATTACGCCGGTTGAAGCGGTGAAAACATTTGCTTCGGGGATATTAAGGGTATCGGCGACCGAATTTGTGGTTTGTTGAACGGCATGAACGCCGATTGAACCCGTAAAAGCATTGGCGTTGCCTGAATTTACAAGAATCGCAAAACCCTTGCCGTTTTGATTTTCTGCCAAAGCGGCCAGCTTTGCCTGGCAATCCAGCACAGGCGCCGAACGGGTTGAAGACTTGGTGAAGACACCTGCAAGGGTGGCGCCGGGTGCAATACTTGCCAGCATCACATCTAAACGATCCGAATATTTCACGCCTGCCACGGCTGCGCTGAACGTCACGCCGTCGATATCAGGTAAGGCAGGAAATCCACCGATTGGGGCCAAAGGTGATATCGCCCCCGGTGTTCCCGTAGCTTGGTCAAGTTCGGCCCGCGTTTTCTTTAGCTTGCGACGAAGCTTGGATAGCTTTTTCTGCAGTTCAGCTATGGTCTGTTCTGGTGAGTCATCGTTATCTTGGTCTGTCACGTTGTCCCCCGACAATCACTTTTTATTCAAAGAGTGATACATCGCGGATCACCGAAGGATCAATATCAACCTCAGACCGAACAACTTCTGCCGCACCGGTCAGACGCTGAACTTCGCTTTCAACCAAATTTTGTTGCAGCTCGATAACAAGCTGAGGGCGAATTTCGTCAAGCGTAGGAACAGAAATGTTACGAATGTCGTTCAAATGGATCACGTGCCAGCCAAACTGGGTTTGAACGGGTGCCGAATTTTCACCGATTGCCATCCCAACAACAGCAGCTTCAAAGTCAGGCACCATTGCGCCTTTTCCAAACCAACCCAACGCGCCGCCATTTGCCCCGGATGGCCCTGTAGAATGTTCACGAGCCAGTGTAGCAAATTCAGCCCCATCGCCCAACAAGCCAACCAAAGCGTTCGCCTCGTCAAGTGATTCAACCAAAATATGTGACGCATCGTATTCCTGATCGGGGATCGCTGCGTCGTAGCGCTCGTTGTATACGTCCTGCAGTTCTTGTTCGGTGACTTCGCGCTCGGTCAATCTTGCCAGCATTTCAGACGCAAGAAACGCGCGCTTTTCGTTTTCCAAACCAAGTGCAGTGCGTTCGTCTAGCCCTTGTTCAATCGCATTCATCAGCACAGTCTGTTGGATCAACTGATCAATAATGCCTTTGTATAATACATCATCAGGCAAATCTTGGTATTGCTGCGGCAAACGCCCGCGCAGCGCGATAACGTGGCCCACAGTAATGTCTACGCCGTCAACTGAAACCAAAACAGTGCTTACTTTCGGAGGCTCTTGCGCAGCAACGCCAAATGCCAATGTGCAAGCGAGCGTAAAAGCCAGCGGCGCGGTTATTATATTGCGGGCTCTAGAAATCATCTTTTTCTCCGGTTTTGGGTACTGGGTTGTGCCCAAAATCCCATTCTTACAAGTTGCATTCTGCGCGAACATTGACACATGCCTATCACCGCCTTACATGCCATTTGCACTCGTGCAAAGACTGGCTTCGCCGTGACGACAATCTCAATTGCTTTGCGCGTTGGCGATTGTTTTAGGGCTGTCTCTTGTGACAAACAAGGCAAGCCTTTACACGATTTCGTAAATGTTCGGCAAAATTGCGCAATCTGCGTAAACGCCAAAGAAAATGACGACGGAGATACGGAGCATCAATGCTGGGTTTTGGAACACTTGCCAAAAAAGTTTTTGGCACACCGAATGATCGCACGATCAAAGCAACGCAGCCGCTGGTGGACCAGATCAACGCGCTTGAGGATCAGTTCAAAGCATTGAGCGACGAACAGATCATCGAGAAAACAGCCGAGTTTAAGGCGCGCCTTGAAAAGGGTGAAACCCTTGACGCTCTGCTGCCCGAAGCCTTCGCCAACGCACGCGAAGCCGCTGTTCGAACGCTAGGACTGCGGCCGTTTGATGTGCAATTGATGGGCGGGATTTTCCTGCATCAAGGCAATATTGCGGAAATGAAAACCGGTGAAGGCAAAACGTTGATGGCGACCTTGCCGGTCTATTTGAACGCCCTAACCGGCCGCGGTGTGCATGTGGTCACGGTCAATGATTACCTTGTGCGCCGTGACGCAGAATGGATGGGGCAAGTTTACACAGCCCTCGGCATGACTTGGGGGGTCGTAGTTCCAAACCAGAACGACGAAGAAAAGCAACGCGCCTATGAGGCCGATGTCACCTACGCCACGAATAACGAACTTGGCTTTGATTATTTGCGCGACAACATGAAGTCCGAACTAAAAGACATGTACCAACGCGACCATCATTTCGCGATTGTTGACGAAGTCGATAGCATTCTGATTGATGAGGCTCGTACGCCGTTGATCATTTCCGGCCCGACCGAAGATCGTTCTGACCTATACACAAAAATCGACGCGATTGTGCCTGATGTAACGGCCGAACATTACACATTGGATGAAAAAACCCGCAATGTGACCTATACGGATGAAGGCAACGATTTCATCGAACAGCGTCTTCATGCCGAAGGTCTTCTTGACAGCGAAGCCACGCTTTATGATCCAGAAAGCACAACGCTTGTGCATCACGTGACCCAGGCGTTACGCGCGCATGTGTTGTTCACGAAAGATAAAGATTACATCGTAAAAGACCGAGAAATTATCCTGATCGATGAATTTACTGGCCGCATGATGCAGGGCCGCCGTTTGTCTGGCGGACTACATCAAGCAATTGAAGCTAAAGAAAATTGCGATATTCAACCTGAAAACGTGACTTTAGCGTCAGTGACATTCCAAAACTATTTCCGCCTTTACGAAAAGCTGGCCGGAATGACGGGTACTGCCCTTACTGAAGCCGAAGAGTTTTCCGAGATATACAAACTTGGCGTGGTCGAAGTTCCAACCAACCAGCCCATCGCTCGGGTGGATGATCATGATGCGGTCTACCGTACAGGGCGCGAAAAACTTGAGGCGGTTGTGCTTACTGCCAAAGAGGCATTTGCAAAAGGTCAGCCTTTGCTGGTTGGTACAACGTCGATCGACAAATCCGAATTATTGTCAGGATTGTTAAAAGAAGCAGGCATTGAACACAACGTCCTGAACGCCCGTCAACACGAGCAAGAAGCGAAAATAATCGCGGATGCTGGTAAGTTCGGTGCAGTTACTATCGCGACAAATATGGCCGGTCGCGGGACTGATATTCAGCTGGGTGGAAACGTTGATATGCAAGTTATGGAAGCGCTTGAAGCGGATTCAGATGCTGACCCAATTGCCGTGCGCGCCGATATCGAGTCAGAACATGCCGAGAATAAGAAAAAGGTAATCGACGCTGGTGGCCTTTATGTTTTGGCCACAGAACGTCACGAAAGCCGGCGCATCGATAACCAGCTGCGTGGTCGGTCTGGCCGGCAAGGTGATCCGGGTCGCACCAGTTTCTTTTTGTCCCTAGAAGACGATTTGATGCGAATTTTCGGCTCGGAGCGATTGGATAAAGTTCTGTCGACCCTTGGTATGGATGAAGGCGAAGCGATCATTCACCCGTGGGTCAATAAAAGTTTGGAAAAAGCCCAAGCTAAAGTCGAAGGCCGCAACTTTGATACCCGAAAACAAATTCTGAAATACGATGATGTGATGAACGACCAGCGTAAGGCAATTTTTGGCCAACGCCGCGACATCATGGAAGCCAAAGATCTATCCGAAGTCACCGGCGATATGCGGCATCAAGTCATTGACGATTTGATTGACGAACATATGCCCGCCAAATCCTATGCGGATCAATGGAACATGGAAGGGCTTTACGCCGATGTTCTGCGATACATAGGCATTGACGAACCGATCGTTGCTTGGGGCGAAGAAGAAGGCGTTGACGACGAGATTATCGCCGAGCGTCTTTACAAAGCAGCCGATGCCTTTATGGCAGCAAAGGCTGTGGCCTTTGGCCCAGAAAATATGCGGTTACATGAGAAGTTCTTGTTGTTACAAACCATTGATGCAAAATGGCGTGAACATTTGATTACGCTGGAACATCTGCGTTCGGTTGTTGGCTTTCGTGGCTATGCGCAGCGAGATCCGTTGAATGAATTCAAATCCGAAGGTTTCACGCTGTTTGAAAACCTGTTGAATAATCTTCGATCAGAAGTAACCGAGCAATTGTCAAAAATACGCCCCTTAAGTGAAGAAGAACAACGCGAGGCGATTGCCAAAGTAATGGCACAGCAGCAAGGGTTGCAGGCAAGTGATGTTAACGAAGCTGCCAAGCTGGTTAACAGCACTTTTGACGAGAATGACAAATCAACCTGGGGCAATCCTGGGCGAAATTCGACATGCCCTTGTGGTTCCGGCAAGAAGTTCAAGCACTGTCACGGGACCAGATAACAAGCTCAACATTGTGATTAATTGACCTTAATGGGTGAATTTTGCCGGTTTCTGGGCCGAATTCCCCAAAAGGTCATGTATTTTCGATATTCTGGCCACAATTGAAACCGATATCTGTATTGAAGTTAAGGCATGCATATCGGAGGCCGTCGTGCGTATTACAGAAAAAACCGGGTTGATCTATACCGCGCTGTTTTTGACAGTGTCTGTTGCCGTGATCACCCAGAACTCTGACGCATTAATGGCCAAATTTCGCGGTGAAACCAATGTTCAGGCGGTCGATGACATATTTACCGTTTACGCTGGTCGTGAACAGCGCCTGTTTGTTCTTAGCAATGACGTAGATTCCCAGAACGTTCAAACAACCGCGATCAATCTGCTTAGTCAGCCAAAATGTGGCGAGATCATCAGAACCGGTGGCACATTTACATATTCCGGATCTGCAAGTTGCGCGGGCCATCAATCTTTTTCTTATTGCCTGAACACTGGGCTTGGTTGTGAACCTGCAAGCGTTGCATTGCGAATCGTACAAGCGCGCGATCCAGTGGATAGTGTTGCAAATGGGCCAACGGTCGAATTGTCAGGTTTTGAAACCCAAATCGGGTTTAACAGCAACGAGCTGGAAATAACCAACGTAAGGCTGGGAAAGATTGCTCAAAGTGAAACGACAAACACACCAGTTGCGGGTGCAAAACTTGCGAAACTGGCTGTCGAGGCACCGCTGGATATTACAAAGCCAACAACAATTGCGAAACTTGGTCAGGTCGAAGGCATTTTTGCCATGCAAGACCTGCCAACGCTGAACGCCAGATCTATTGACACAAGTACTTTAGTCGAAGTCGCGGCAACAACCGACACCCTGTCTGACGTCAGCCCTTTGCTGAATGTCGGCGCGAAGCGTCTTCCAAAGTTTCCGGCTTCCCAGAGTTCTTTTAGTGTCAAAGCTAACAATTGGGTGAATTTAGCTAAACGAGCAGTAAAGACCGACACAGGTTTCAAAGTGCCTAATGTATCCGCAAGCATTGACCAAAGCCCGTTTGGAACGCCTTGCACGGTGTCTCTGGCCAGCGCTACTGTTGATGGTGGCATGGTCGAACTTAATCTGAAATCTCCCTGCCAGCCCAATTCACGGGTCGATGTTCAGCACGGCAAGATGCGGGTGACGTTTAAGTCTGATCACATCGGAAACTTGAATGTTGAAATTCCTGCGTTTGAAGAAAATGCAAAGTTCAGTGTTACATTGTCTGATGGCACAAAATTAGCGACGTCAACCGTAGTGCAGGAACTCATCTATATTGATCGCGTCGCCGTTCTTTGGAAAAATGACTTTGCCGCAGAATTGCACGCTTTGGAATTCGGCGCTCTTACGTCGTCAAAAGGCGATATCTGGCAGGGACACCCTGGCAACTTGGATATTGCTCAGCGATATGGTGGCGGATTTGTCACGCGCTTGGGTGACCAAACATTGTATCAAGCTAATTTGGTTGAAATTTATAGCCTACCAATTTCAGACAACGTTCAATCGGGCGTGATTGATTTTCACGTTACGGTTTGGTCTGGAACGCAAAATTGCAACGAAAACCGCATCATGCAAAGCCTTCGATCACGCCAAGGCCGCTTGGTTGGCGCGACGGGGCTTGAATTTAGGTTGCCTGACTGTGGCAATAACCCACAAAGCATTGTCTTGAAAAACGTCGTCAGGGACCTGATTATCGCCGAAAGATAGAATCAGGGGCGAGAATTGATGGTTGGGCGGTGTAGGCGATTATTACCATTGGTTGTAGGCCTGATGTTCGCGGTTAGCGGCCCGGTTTTTTCACAAGAGATCACCTTGAATTCTGCCGATGGGTCAATCCGGCTTACAGGTGAATTGCTTGAGTTTGACGGTGAAAGCTATCGCATTGTATCAAAATTTGGCGAACTGACGGTCAATGCCCTTGGGGTTACTTGCACCGGTCTTTCTTGCCCAGATCCTGGCCAATATGCTGCCGACATTACAATTTCAGGAACGGTATCGATTGTTGATAACCTGCTGCCAGGCTTGATCGAGGATTTTGGGTTTCTCACTGGGCAAACCGTACTGCGCCAAGATCACGGGCCACTCGGTTGGACGTATTTTCTGTCAGACGTCGCACAAATCCCTCTTGCACGGCTTCAGGCGACACCCGTCAATTCATCGCAAGTGTTTGCTGATCTCATGAACGAGGCTAGTGATCTGGCGGTTTCTAATCGGCCGCCAAATCAAGAAGAAGTCCAAGCTGCGAAAAAGGCCGGCATCGGAGATCTTTCCAGCCCGGTTTTAAGCCAAGTGCTTGCAATCGGCGGGTTGATTTTTATTGTTTCAAAACAGAACCCGATTTCCGCTATCACCCTTGATCAGGCCGCGCGCATTTATGCTGGTGAAATCACCAATTGGGCGGAACTGGGGGGTTATGATGGACCAATTCACCTGTTTTCACACGAAATTGGCTCTGATCAAGCCCATGAGTTTGACCAGCGGATTTTTCCAGAAAGTCGAAATTCAACCCCAGCGTCAATTGCTTATTTTAAATCCGATGTGGCAATTTCGACAGCCGTTAGCGTCGATCCGTTCGCAATCGGCTATGTCGGTTATGCCGGAATTCGCAATGCTAAACCGCTAGCGATCAAGGGCACATGCGGCATCCAACAATTACCGACTGCGTTTACCTTAGGCTCGGATGACTACCCGCTGACCCGCGCCTATTATGTGTTTACACCAGATCGACGCTTGCCAATATTTGCACGAAATTTCCTTGGGTTTTTAGATTCCGACGCTGCGCAGACTTCAATTGCTTCGCTTGGATTTGTTGGGCAGGGCCTTACATCCCTGCCGTTTTACAAACAACAAGATCGCGCTGGCAATGCAATTGCCCATTCTGGTGACGAAGTGACATTGCCCGAACTGCAGGATTTTGTAGGTAAATTCGCCGATGCGGAACGACTGTCTTCAACCTTCAGATTTGCTGACGGCACCACCCATATGGATCTGCGGTCAAAACGAAACATTCGTGTGTTGGCCCAGATGATTGAGGTTGGAGATTTCGACGGCAAAAAGCTAATTTTTGCCGCGTTTTCAGACACGCAAGGTAGCGCGTCTGGCAATCGACGGATTTCAAGGCAGCGTGCTGAACAAGTGGCTCAGATGGTAAAAACGGCAGCGAACCGGGCTGATTTTGGAAAAGTTGAAATTCAGACTTTGGGGATGGGCGAAGTGTCGCCTTTGGCTTGTAATGAAGATGAAGCTGGCCGAAAAACAAACCGGCGGGTTGAAGTCTGGGTGAAGTAGGACCCCCTAAGGCAAATGACCTGCCGACCGGAAGCTGAATTCGCCGGATTTTCCGATAATCAAATGATCGTGAATCGTAATTCCCAAAACCTGTGCAGCGCCTGAAATCTGTCGCGTCATGTCAATATCTGCCGCTGATGGTGCTGGATCGCCGGACGGGTGATTGTGGACCAAAATGATGGCGGATGCATTCAATTCCAGCGCCCGTTTGACGACCTCGCGCGGATAAACCGGTACATGGTCAATTGTTCCGGTCTGCTGTTTTTCATCAGCGATCAAA
>JBLHMX010000096.1:0-10279 GCA_047622625.1 Paracoccaceae bacterium
TCCAATCCCGCCTGATTAACAGGGGTGCCGATCACACGTATCATCTGATCATTTGTGTCAAACAGCCGGATCAATGCGTCCTTAATTAACGTGAACGGCCCGGCCATGCGCAAATCATAGGAATTGGTTATTGGCCCCGGCATATGCGACGCCAATATCAGCTCTCGCATTTCATCGCGTTGCAGAACCACGTTCATGATCCCTGCGTTTTTCAGCAGCTCTTGTTCAAGATCTGGATCAAGTATTTCATCAACATAGGCCAACACCGAAAGCGATGCGATCTGGCCACGTTCTAGGCGCGCCTGCAAATAGTCTTCGCGGAAACGCGCCACAGAGGGCACAAAAATCATCACCTCGGCCAGCATGACAAACACCACTGTCAGCATCAGGAAACGGCCGGAAAGCGAATTCAAATTCATTTGGTGTTTAGTCCTTTGTTACGGCAACCTATTGGCGTGTGGTCGCGCCTTCAAGCACCGGTTTGACACGTCAAAACCTCTGTACCAGTCGCACAATCCGTTTCACCCAGTCATTTGCAAACAGTCGCGGCGTGAAATAGGCCCCTGCGACCCTTTTATTAACCTCGGCAATTGTCGGATACGGCACAACCATTGCAGCAATTGCCCCCATTTTCAATCGGTTAGCAATAGCCATTGACCAAAGTCCAATCAGCTCGCCAGCCTGCGTGCCAACGATTGACGCGCCAACAGGTCTGCCTTTGACCACCATAACCTTGATCATGCCATCAGTTGTTAGCTCTGTGCGCGCCCGATCATTTTCAGCAAAATTGAACCTAATGACTTCCAATTTGTCGCCATACTTCATTTGCGCCAGATCTTCCGTCATGCCGACATGGGCAATCTCGGGGTCTGAATAGGTCGCCCACGGGATATGCGCGGTGGATTGTTTGGACGGCAGCCCAAACAGCGCCGAACGAATGACAATCCCGGCCTGATATCCCGCCATATGGGTGAAATGCAAAGTGCCTGACACATCGCCAATAGCGTAAATTTTGCGGTTGCTGGTCTTTAGGCTGTCGTCAACTTTAATCCCCATACGGTCAAATTCTATTTCGGCCTCTTCCAGTCCCAAACTATCAACGTTCGGGCGGCGACCTACAGCCATCAGCAAATGTGACCCCTTGTGAACGATGCCGTCTTTGGCATGCACAGCGACGGCACCAGCCTTGCCCTTAATCTCGTCAGCAAATGCGCCTTCGATGATTTCAACGCCTTCCTTGCGGATGCGATCCAAGGCAATCGACGTTAATTCCGGGTCATCTTTGCCCAGCGCCAACAGCCCTTCCAGAACCGTCACTTTACATCCTAACCGCCGATGGGCTTGCGCCAGTTCAATGCCGATTGGCCCGCCACCGATAACAATCAAATGTTCGGGCTTCTCGCGCAGTTGAAAGATTGTTTCATTAGTTTCAAAGGGCACTTTATCTAGTCCCGGGATGGGCGGCACAAACGGCGACGATCCAGTCGCGATAACAAATCGGCGCGCCTTGATGATGGTGTCGCCTGCCTGCAATTCCGTCTTTGAAATGAAACGACCGTATTCAGTGATGACTTGAACGCCCAGCCCTTCAAATCGCTCAACGCTGTCGTGCGGCTCGATCCCGGAAATCACGCCTGCCACATGATCTTTGGCAGCGGCGTAATCAACTTTTGCCGTTACAGGGGTCACGCCAAACCGGGCACCAGTTGTCATCGCATGCGCATGTTTACCTGCTGCTATTAACGCCTTTGAAGGTACGCAGCCGTAGTTCAAACAATCACCGCCCATCTTGCCGCCTTCAACCAGCATGACGCTTGCACCCATTTGCACGGCCCCTGCAGCCACTGACAAACCACCCGAGCCGCCGCCAATAACGCAAATATCGGTCTTGATATGCTTGACCATTATTTTACTTCTTTCTTCTTGAATTTTTTAAACAGGATGGGCATCAGCGCCAGCGCACTTAAGCCAAGGATTGGGCCCAGGATTTGCGGCTCGAAAATGATACCAAGGTTTGGCACTTCTCCGCGGGCAAATACTTGCCCGAGTCCCGCGCCGACCCACGTGTAAACGACGGTGCCTGGAATGATGCCGAAGAATGTCGTGAACACGAACCGGCTAAGGCTAACGCCGACAAGGGCTGGTATTAAATTGGCCGCGAAAAACGGGATAGCTGGAACCAGGCGCATAATAAAAAGATACGAAATCTCGTCCTCGCGCAGCCCGTCTTTTATGGTTTTAACGGCGCCCTCGCTGGCATCCATTTTACGCGATAACTGCTCACCCAAACCATGTTTGGCGGCCAGAAAGATAATTGTGGCGCCGATGGTCGCGGCACCAAGATTAAACAATGCGCCGGGGAAAACACCAAACAGGAAACCGCCAGTTAGGGATGCTATCGCTGCGCCGGGCAAAGAAAACGCCACGATCACCACATAGATGGCAACAAAGGCTAATACTGCCTGTACATAATGAAGGTCGCGAAAACCAAGCAAGGCCTCGCGATTGTCGCGCAGGGTTTCAAAATTAAGATAGCTGCCCAAGGTGAAGTACCCTGCCACGGCCACTGCCAAAATAATCAAAAGCGGCAGCAGTTTCTTTACGCGAACCACAGAGTTTGTTTTTTTCGTTGTCATTGTCATCACTTGTCTGGTTTGTGAAATTCTGTTGTATTTACTTGCGACGGATCGCAGCAAAGTAATAGAGGCCTCACAGGTGCTTGATATTTGGTGAGCCATTGTTTCAGTTCTGCACTGAAAACACCGTCAATTGCCGGAAATTACCGGATAAACCTTTCAAAATTCCGGCAAATGTTGCAAAAAACGTCTCTGTCACGAATTGACTTCCATTCTGGCCCGCCGTAAACAGCGGCTTCTGATTAAGGGTGTCCGAATCCGCTTGATGTATTCATGCAGGATAGGCACCCAAGCCCACGCTGGAGCAGCACAATGAAACGCACCTATCAGCCGAGCAATCTTGTTCGCAAACGTCGCCACGGTTTCCGTGCGCGCATGGCCACCAAAGCTGGCCGTAAGATCCTGAATCGCCGCCGGGCGCAGGGCCGTAAGGAATTGTCGGCGTAAGCCACTGCCCTTGAAAGGCTAAAGACATGAAACCGCCGGAGGCGACACAGGCAGACCCCAATGGTCAAGCCGGTGCAACGCCTCCGGCGGTTTCTTTGTGTTCGCTTGAAATTTTGCAAGTCCGTGCCGATTACCTAAAAGCCAATCACGGTCTTCGCCAAGGCACCCCCGGTTTTTTGTTACAAGCCCGCAGGCGCGCACAAGACGAAGGCAACCCAGACATAATCCGCATTGGTTTCACCTGCTCCAAAAAAGTCGGCAACGCCGTTGCCCGAAACCGCGCCAAACGCCGCCTGCGCGAAATCGCCCGCAAAGTGCTGCCAAGTGCAGGTTTGTCTGGCTGGGATTATGTATTGATCGGACGCCGCGAAATCACCGCAACGCGCACATTCGAAGTATTACTGAACGATCTAACAAGCGCGCTTGTCAAAATACACGGAAAAACCCCATGACCCCGCTGGCTTTTGTCATATCGCTGCCCGTGCGCGCCTATCGTTTGATCGGCAGCCCTTGGGTCGGCAATTCTTGCCGCTTCCAACCCACCTGTTCCGCCTATGCGATGGAAGCCCTGGAAAAACATGGCGGTATCAAAGGGACATGGTTAGCAGCGAAAAGAGTAGGCCGTTGTCACCCAATGGGCAGCGATGGGTATGATCCCGTGCCTAAGAAGAAAGAATAGCGGCGATGCTCGACACCCCAACCGACATTCACCCCCTTTTTCAAAACGCCCCGAAAACCACGGCGTATAAGAAGTTGCGCAAGCGCATTGTGCGCCAAGCCCGCGAAGCAATCGAGGCTTATGGCATGGTTGATCGTGGCGCCAAGTGGCTGGTTTGCATGTCTGGTGGCAAAGACAGCTATACTCTTTTGGCGGTTCTCTACGAATTGCAATGGCGTGGATTGCTCCCGGTCGAACTGTTGGCTTGCAATCTGGATCAGGGCCAGCCGAATTTTCCGGCGACTGTCCTGCCAGAATTCCTGACATCGATGCAGGTGCCGCACCGGATCGAATATCAAGACACTTACTCAATCGTTAAATCCAAAGTTCCCGCGGGCCGCACCTATTGCGCCATGTGTTCACGCCTCCGGCGTGGCAATCTTTACCGCATAGCCCGTGAAGAAGGTTGTAGTGCGATCGTGCTCGGCCATCACCGCGACGACATTCTTGAAACCTTTATGATGAACCTGTTTCACGGTGGCCGCTTGGCAACTATGCCGCCAAAACTGCTAAACGAAGAGGGTGATTTATTTCTATATCGCCCTTTGGCGTTTGTCGCCGAAAAAGACTGCGAAAAATTTGCCCAAGACATGACCTATCCGATCATCTCCTGCGATCTGTGCGGTTCACAAGACGGGCTGCAACGCCAGCAAGTCAAAGCGATGTTGGATGGCTGGGAGACCAACAGCCCGGGCCGCCGTCAGGTTATGTTCCGATCACTGATGAACGCGAGGCCCAGTCACCTGCTTGACCCAAAACTGTTTGATTTCGCCAATTTGGGCAGTGATAAAGAATAGGCATAAATTCGTGAAAAATTGTTCACGTAAAGTCACCCGCCGTTAACCGCGCCACCAACATCTGTTTGCTAGATTTCGACATGACAGGACCATCCTGTCGATAAGGTCGGAAAGGGCGCAGACTTGGCAAGGGGCGGCAAACAACCACCAGATACGCCGGCCAAACGGGGATTCGGTGATTTTCAGTTACTTTCGTTTTTACCGCTTTTTATCGTCGTTGCTTATTGGATCAAGATCGAAGCAATCTTGTTTGTCATCAGTTTCATGTTTCCCTTGCTGCTGGCGTTTCAAACGCTTGTCGGGCGGGAAAAAGTTGGAATTTCAATCTCTGACCTAAAAGAAGATGACCGCGATTTTCTGACTGGCCTTGCCAACCGAAGACGCACCCGACAACGGCTTGCCGCATTTCTTGAAGCTGAACGAAACACGGGCCGCGAAACCGCCGTTTTACATATCGATATTGACCGGTTTCGCTTGGTCAATGATCGCTATGGCATGGAAGCCGGCGATCGTGTTCTTGCCGAAATTGGGGCGCGGATCAATTCCTGTGTGCGCGAAAACGATATAGTTGCCCGCATTGACGGCGACGATTTCGCCATTGTTCTTTTCCCGATCAAGAAAGCAGATTTTGCCATTGCGCTCTCTTTGGCTGATCGTGTGCATGCCGCAATTGCCCAGCCCTTTAGCGTTGATCAGGTCACGTGTTATCTGACCTGTTCCATCGGTATCTGCTTATCGGGCCGTGCGCCTGCAGCTGACGCGGAAAGCGTGTTATCTAGTGCGGAAATCGCGCTTGTGCTGGCCCAAAAAGAAGGTCCAGGTGCCACGCGCAGTTTTTCCCCAAAAATGCGCCGCGAAGCGCAAAAGCTTCAAAGCTTGTCTGCCGAACTTGAAGCGGCTTTGGAAAACGGCCAAATCCGGCCCTATTTTCAACCGCAGATTTGCACGGATACTGGCGAAGTCGCCGGGTTTGAAGCCCTCGCCCGTTGGGAACACCCCACAAACGGTGTCGTTCTACCCAATCTATTTTTGAAGGCAATCGAAAGCACGGGTCGATCCGAGCGTTTAAGCGAAGTTATCCTTTATCACAGCCTGTCAGCCATCAAATCTTGGGATAGGGCGGGGCTGCGCGTAGCCTCGGTTGGGGTTAATTTTTCATCCGATGAATTGCGAAACCCAAAGCTCGTGGAAAAGATAAAGTGGGAAGTCGACCGATTTGAAATTGCACCATCCCGCATCACCATCGAAGTGTTAGAAAATGTAGTTTCCGAGCATGACGATGATGTCATCACCCGCAATATCCGCGCTCTTGCCACACAGGGGTTTGACATCGATCTTGATGATTTTGGCACAGGTCACGCCGCTATCGCCAATATCCGCCGCTTTGCAGTGAACCGCATCAAAATCGATCGCAGCTTCATCACGAAAATCGACACGGATACCGAACAACAAGTCATGACATCGGCTATCATCCGTATGGCCGAAAGCCTTGGGCTCGAAACATTGGCTGAAGGGGTCGAAACCCCGGCGGAACACAGCCGGTTGGCGCAAATGGGGTGCCAGTATATTCAAGGCTTTGGCATCGCGCGGCCCATGCCATTTGAAGACACAATCGCATGGCTGCATAAATACCGCGATAAGCTGGCCAAGGGCGCTGAAGCAAACAGAAAAGCAGGCTAGGCCGATCTTGAGCAAAAGTGATGGCTAAAACCCTGTGACACAGCCCAATTTGGGCGAAAACCGCTTGACCTTTGGGCCCTTACTCTGTTGAACCACTCTATCTTAAAATTCCACTATATAATCCCCGGGGTGGCCTTAAATGGACGAACAGAATAAGAACCTTATTCTAGCAACAGTGCTGAGTGCTTTGGTAATCTTGGTATGGGTCACATTCTTTGCCCCCGAACAACCCGTACTGCCAGAAGGCGCACAGACCACGACCTCTGAAGCCACGCACAGCGGCTCTGGGCAGACTGGCACAGATCAGGTTGCATCAACCCCGTCTGCTGCGGGTGATGTCGCCTTAACGCCTTCACTGACCTCCACACCGGCACAAAGCCGTGCGGCCGCACTTGCAAAGACAGCCCGAATTGCCATTGAAACGCCGCGTCTAAGTGGCTCGCTTTCACTTAAGGGCGGTCGGATCGATGATCTGTCATTACGGGATTACCAAGTCTCGCTTGGTGATGAGTCCGAAATCGTGACCCTGTTGTCACCCGTTGGCAGCCCCCAGGCCTATTACGCACTTTATGGGTGGGCCCCGGTTGGCGAGTTGGAATTCACGGACGTGCCAGGCGCCAATACTGAATGGCAGCTGGAAAGCGGTGTCGCGCTTACGGTTTCCACGCCAATCACACTTGTTTGGGACAATGGTAACGGCATGGTTTTCCGCCGCAAAATTTCAGTCGATGAAAACTATTTGTTCTCGGTTGAACAATCGGCCACAAACAATTCCTCCACCGAACTGAAAGTTTCACCCTACGGTATAATCGCCCGCCACGGCGAACCTGAAACCATCGGGTTTTATATTCTGCATGAAGGGGTCGTTCGCGCATCAGACGGTGAAATCGAAGAAATCGACTATAACGATATGCCGGATGCCACGGTCAGCCGCGCCGAAGCCGCCGCTGTTGATTTGATCAAAGTCCAAAGCAACGGTTGGATCGGCTTTACCGACAAGTACTGGATGACCACGTTAATCCCTGCTGCCGGGCAGAAATTTGATTCCGTGTCAAAATACACTCTGTCCAGCGACACCTATCAAACCGATATGCGCTTGCCGATCCTAACGGTTGCACCTGGCGGCACTCAAACCATCACAACGTCGTTGTTCGCAGGCGCCAAGGAATGGGAAGCCATTCGTCATTACCAAGACGTAAACGGTGTTGAGAAATTCGTTGATTCCATCGACTGGGGCTGGCTCTTTTTCCTAACCAAACCGATGTTTCAGGTTCTGCATTTCATGAACAGTCTAATTGGCAATATGGGCTGGGCGATCATCAGCCTGACCATCATGATTAAGGCCCTGCTGTTCCCGCTGGCTTATAAATCTTACGTTTCTATGGCGCGCATGAAAGAGCTGCAGCCAGAAATGGAAAAGATGAAAAAGGCGGCAGGGGACGATCGTCAAAAAATTCAGCAAGACATGATGAAATTGTACAAGGAAAAAAAGGTGAACCCCGCTTCGGGTTGTTTGCCTATTCTGCTGCAAATACCGATCTTTTTCTCGCTTTATAAAGTGATCTTTGTCACCATCGAACTACGCCATGCGCCGTTCTTTGGTTGGATCAAAGACCTTTCCGCACCTGACCCAACTTCGTTCTTCAACCTGTTTGGCCTTTTGCCTTGGGGCCCGCCTAATCCAGAAAGTTTTATTGCGATCTTGTCTATTGGTGTTTTCCCGATCTTGATGGGCGTTTCCATGTGGATGCAGCAAAAGCTAAACCCAGCCCCCACCGACAAAACCCAAGCGCAGATTTTTGCATGGATGCCGTGGGTATTCATGTTCATGCTGGGCCGGTTTGCCAGTGGTCTGGTGATCTACTGGGTCGCCAACAACACGATCACGTTCACCCAGCAGTACCTGATTATGCGCAGCCAGGGGGTCAAACCCGACGTGTTTGGTAACGTGCTTTCCAGCTTTAAGCGCAAGGACGTGCCTAAAGAATGACCGCGCGCATCGCCAATATCTGGCGGCATCCGCTAAAGGGCCACAGCCGCGAGTCTTTGACCACGACATTGTTGTCGGCTGGCAAAACAATGCCCGGCGACCGCGCTTGGGCTGTGACACATGCCGCAAGCCGTGCCGATGTTGACGACCCTGCTTGGCTGCCGCCAGCGAATTTCTCGCGTGGTTCCAAGAACGGCAACTTAATGGCTATAGACGGCGCATATAACGACGCAACGCGCACATTAAATCTGACCCATCCCGACAGGCCTGACATTTCGTTTGATCCCGACAACAAGGCTGACGTTTGGCGGTTTCTTGACTGGCTCGAACCCTTGAACATCCCTGGAAAACTTGAACCAACTGGTATCATTTCTGTGCCAGAGCGCGGCATGACGGACACCGATTTCCCTTCCATATCGATTTTATCCCTGCCCTCGCTTGCTGATTTTAGTGCAAAGGCTGGCCAAGAAATCAATGCAAAGCGGTTTCGCGGCAATTTCTGGCTTGAGGGACTTGCTCCGTGGCAGGAATTTGATCTGATCGGCCAAGAAATTCAACTTGGCAACGCTCGCGTGCGCATTCTTGAACGCACCGTGCGCTGCATGGCGACAACTGCGAATACTGACACGGGCCAGCGTGATCTTGATACACTGGGCCTTCTCAAAGACAATTGGGGTCACACAGATTTCGGTGTATACGCCGAAGTGATCGAAGGCGGGCCCGTCTCTATTGGCGACACCGTCACATTAGGGAACACCTAGATGGACCAGCGTTTTTCAATCGCCCAAACCCCCGACACTGCCGAGGCAGAGGTTGGCCGCAAACTGTTTGCCGGACCTTGTGATTTCCTGAAAGGCGTCGTTGCGATGGATGGCCTTCCTGCGGCTGATCGCATCGAAGTCTGCTTTGCCGGGCGTTCAAATGTGGGTAAATCATCACTCATCAACGGGCTGGTCGGCCAGAAAAACCTGGCGCGATCTTCAAACACACCGGGACGCACCCAGGAAATTAACTTTTTCGAACTTGGTACCCAGATATTTTTGGTCGATTTGCCGGGCTACGGATACGCCCAAGCCCCCGTGGACATTGTCGCAAAATGGCAACGCCTGATGAAGTCATATTTGTCAGGCCGCGCCAATTTGCGGCGGATTTTCCTGCTAATTGATGCGCGTCACGGCCCCAAAGCGGTCGACGATGAAATTATGTCACTGCTTGATTCTTGCGCTGTGACATTTCAGGTGGTGCTGACCAAGGCTGACAAGATCAAAGACAACGAAACCGTCGACTTGATTGCCAAAACTAAGGCCGCGCTTGTTAAACATCCAGCGGCGTTTCCTGAAATCATCCTAACGTCATCGGAAAAAAAGCAAGGTCTTGAGACGCTGCGCTCGGTCATCGCGGGTATCGTTTAACCCAAGTTTTGCTGCCTAAACGTGCTGGGCGCCGTTTACTTCGATCTCGGTCCCCGACACATACGTGCTGTCTGGTGAGCACAGAAAATAGATCACACTAGCAACTTCATCGGGCTGACCAAGTCTGCGCATCGGCAATTTGGCGACAATCTCGTCCGTTCCCGGGCTAAGTATACTGGTTTCCACCTCACCCGGCGCAATGGCGTTAACTCGCACGTTTAGCGGGCCAAAATCAGATGCCATTTCACGTGTCAGGGCTGCCAGCGCAGCCTTTGACGTTGAATAGGCGGCTCCGGCAAACGGATGCACGCGCGCACCCGCAATAGACGTGACATTCACCACAGCCCCTTCAGCCGCCGCCAATTCCGCCATTAAACCACGCGCTAAAACAACCGGTGCAAAAAAGTTAACGTGGAAAACTTGGCCCCAGGTGCGCAAATCCGTGTCGATGGTGTTTAGGCGACCACCATCGCTGGCCTTGGGCGAAATTCCGGCGTTGTTCACCAAAGCGTCCAACTTACCGTCGATCAACTTGCTGCGAATAACCTCGATCGCCTCGATGGTTTTGTTCGGGTCTGCCAAATCAATCTCGATATGGT
>JBLHMX010000097.1:0-10236 GCA_047622625.1 Paracoccaceae bacterium
AATAAGTTCGGCGACTTAAATCTTAAGTCCACTTTGTGGTCCCATAGCTGTGTCGAGATTTTTAAAGGAGGGGCAATTGCACCCTATCGTCAGAACCGTAATTCAGCGGCTATTATTGGGCGTATTCACCCTGTTTGTCGTTTCCGTAATCATCTTCAGCTCAATACAATTCTTACCAGGTGATTTTGGTGAAGCCATACTTGGTCAAGCCGCTACCGAGGAAACCGTTGCTGCCTTCCGCCGAGAACTCGGCCTCGATCAGCCAGCATTTACGCGCTATATCAATTGGGTTGCAGGAGTAGTGCAAGGCGACTTTGGATCCTCATTCTCCGGGCGAAACGCATCGGGTGTAGATAGATCGCGTCAAGTTGTCGAATTGATCGGACCGAGACTGCGTAATACCATGTTTCTAGCTGGAATGACTGCGTTGATCGCTGTTCCCTTAGCCCTGTTTCTCGGCATTACAACAGCGCTTTACCGCAACACACTATATGATCGGGTGGTCAACGCATTGACCTTAACGACCATTGCCACACCAGAATTTTTCGTCGCATACATTTTGATCCTATTTTTTGCGTCACTGAATAACTGGTTCCCATCGCTCGCAAATATTGACGCTTCGATGACATTTGGTGAAAAGATGTACAGATCAGCGTTACCGTCTCTGACGTTAACATTAGTGATTGTCGCGCATATGATGCGTATGACACGTGCCGCGATCATCAACTTGTTAGCCAGTCCCTATATTGAAATGGCACGCCTGAAAGGGGTGTCTTCAAGTCAGGTCATTCTGCGTCACGCGCTGCCAAACGCGTGGGCGCCAATTTCAACCGTTATAGCCTTTAACTTGGCTTATCTGGTAGTTGGTGTGGTCGTGGTTGAAGTTGTGTTTGTTTATCCCGGCGCCGGCCAGTTGATGGTTGATGCAGTACGGACACGCGACGTTCCGGTGGTGCAGGCCTGCGTATTGTTTTTCGCCGGCACCTATATTTTGCTTAATCTGATTGCCGATATCATCGGTATTGTCACCAATCCAAGGTTGTTACACCCAAGATGAGTGAAGAAGAAAAATATTCCGCCGCTGGTGAAGTCGGCCAAGTCCGCATTCGCCGTACCCGCATGCAACGCATTTGGATTGACCTTAAAAAGGCACCGCCAACAGCGTTGTTTGGCATGGCCGTGATGCTGATGTATGGCTTTGTCGGTCTGTTTGCGCCTTGGCTCGCGCCGCACGGACAAGCCGAGATTTTCGCCCAGCCGTATGCACCTTGGAGCAGCGAGTTTTTATTGGGCACTGATCAGATCGGGCGAGATATCTTTTCTCGGCTGATATATGGTGCCAGAAACACCATCGGCATCGCATTAGTCACAACTTTTCTGTCGTTCACAATTGGTGGCAGCTTCGGCCTGATGGCCGCGATTACCCAAAACTGGATTGATCGCAGCTTGTCGATGACTGTTGATGTCTTGATGGCCATTCCAAGTTTGATTTTCGCCCTGATGCTGTTGTCGATGTTTGGCACAAGCGCTTGGTCGTTGATCATTATCATTGCGATTTTGGACAGCACCCGCGTGTTCCGTTTAACCCGCGCAGTATCGTTAAACGTTGTGGTTATGGACTATGTTGAGGCCGCAAAGCTGCGGGGCGAGGGCCTTCCGTGGGTCATGCGTCGCGAAATCCTGCCCAACATTCTACCACCCTTGGTGGCCGAGTTTGGCTTGCGGTTCAGCTTTGTATTTCTGTCAATTGCGGCTCTTTCCTTCCTTGGTGTGGGCATTCAACCACCCACGGCTGACTGGGGTTCGATGGTGCGTGAAAACGCGTCTTTGATACAGTTTGCAAAATACGACCTTAAAGGTGCGATGACACCGCTGATACCAGCGGCTGCGATTGCCCTTCTCACCGTTGCCGTTAACTTTGTTGTTGACTGGTTCCTGCACAAAACATCGGGGCTAAAAGAGTGAGCGATACAGAGCGCGGCAGCAAAGGCGATATCCTGCTAGAGATGAAGGGCGTTGTCATCGATGGTTATTCCGATGAACGCTGGCACGAGATCATCAAAGGCGTCGATCTGACCCTGAAACGGGGTGAAGTTCTTGGCCTGATCGGTGAATCCGGTGCGGGTAAATCCACGCTAGGTCTTGCCGCGATGGGCTTTGTGCGCCCAGGGTGTCGGTTGACCTCGGGTGATATCGTGTTTGACGGCATGGAATTGCGCACAACGCCAGAAAAAGAAAAACAAAAACTGTGGGGCACGCGCATTGCCTATGTGGCGCAATCTGCCGCTGCTGCGTTTAATCCGGCCCATAAGTTAATCGATCAGACGATCGAAAGTTCAATCCGCAAAGGCGGCGTCAGCGAAAAAGAAGCTCAGGCAGACGCGATTGATTTATACCGCGCCATGCAATTACCTGATCCTGAAAACATCGGCTTTCGCTTTCCGCACCAAGTATCAGGTGGCCAGTTGCAACGTGCAATGACCGCGATGGCAATGGCATCACGTCCTGATCTTATCATCTTTGATGAACCAACAACGGCCCTTGATGTGACCACTCAGGTCAACGTTTTGGCTTCGATGCGCGACGCGGTTGAGAAATTTAACACAGCTGCGATCTACATTACGCATGATTTGGCTGTTGTGGCCCAAATGGCGGATCGGATTAAAGTTCTGCGCTACGGCGTTGAAATGGAAGAGGCTGAAACCCGGAAGATGCTGAAATCACCGGAAAACGCTTATACAAAATCTTTGTGGTCCGTGCGTTCGATTTACAAAGAACCCGAAACGAGCGACGATAATATCATTGAAATTCAAGATGTCGATGCGGCTTACGGCAAAGGCGAAAACGTCCTGCATGATGTAAACATCAAAATTCCACGCGGTAAAACCGTGGCGATTGTAGGCGAGTCTGGTTCGGGTAAATCAACAACAGCACGGGTTATAACAGGCCTGTTGCCGCAAAACCGCGGTCAAGTTCTGTTTAACGGTGAAAAATTGCCGCCAATGTTGAAAGACCGCAGCAAAGAACAGCTGCGCAAGATACAGATGATCTATCAGATGGCCGACACAGCGATGAACCCGCGCCAAACCATCAAAGAAATCATCGGTCGACCGCTTGAGTTTTACAAGGGCATTAAGGGTGCGGAACAAGAAGCCAAAGTTCTTGAACTGTTGCATATGATCGAACTTGACGAGAGTTTCCTTGATCGATTGCCAAACGAGCTGTCGGGCGGGCAAAAGCAACGCGTTTGTATCGCGCGCGCACTGGCTGCTGATCCCGAGGTGATTATTTGTGACGAAGTCACCTCAGCACTTGATCAGATCGTGCAAGAAGGCATCCTGAAATTATTGCTTAAGTTACAGGAAGATATCGGTGTTTCGTATATTTTCATCACCCACGACATCGCAACGGTTCAAGCGATTTCAGACGAAATTGTGGTGATGCTGCAAGGCGCTGTGGTCGAGCAAGGCCTAAAGACCGAAATCATGTCGCCCCCTTATCCTGAATATACACAGTTGTTGTTATCTTCTGTGCCAGAAATGGACCCGGACTGGTTGTCAGATTTGCTGAAGAAACGCGAAAACGTCTGATCTTATTGACGAAACCAGACAAGTTGACTGCCTGACGCCATAAGTTTGCCGCCCTTGCCGAAAAACTGCATGTGCTGGTCATGGAAGTTTCCGTGAAAGCGCATAGCTTCGGATATTCCCAATAGCGGCGTTGTACCCTGTTCGGCGATCTCATCGCGGCTGGCAATAAAATGGGTGGTAAGCGACACGGTTCCCATTGGCACAAAAGTTCTGCGCAAGTGTAGCAATCGCAGAATGAAACTGTCCGAGATTGCTGCTAGTGAAAAATAATCCAACGGGCGTGCAGAGCTGTCATTCACCCACATCACCGAACGGGCCGGATGTATTTGCCCGGTATCAGCTTCCGGCATCGGTGGTGGCCCTTCGACATAGCGAAAATCATAACAATTCAGCCATCCCAGAAACATGTTTTGTGTTAGAACTTCGCATTCAGTCCAGTCAGGTATATCAGGCGCGCTGGCCGTCTGATGTGAAAACTCGGCCCGGCGCATACCAGTGATTAAGGTCGCTGTGTTGCAGATCACTTCGTTCTGAATAACCTCGATCATCCAGTGTTGCGTGTGTTTACCGCCCCGGACCAGACGTGTGCTGATCGTGTACGCGCCATCTTTGATCGCGGCACAGAAATTCACAGTTAATGACACCGGATCACCTAGCAAGCGCTCATCCAACAGCACAGCCCGCATCATACTGGCCGACGTCACGCCACCAAATGGCCCAGCCATGTTCGCATAGGGTTTTGCGGTTGTCGCAACAAAATTCCCTTCGGTGGATTTTTCCAACTGGATCGCTGCGTCAAATGGATGAATGGTCATATGTCCCCCCTGTCAGGGAACACTACCGCGCGCGCTGCCGCCAGAAAATGACTGATTGTCTAAAAGACGCAGCGTTAAGAACAATCGCGCGCGACTTTTTCTTCAAAATCACGCTCAAAAACCAGTTTTTCACCTTCATAAGCTTCAATCCGCGCAGTTAGATAATAAGTGTCATGATCCGACCACATGCGTGAATAAGTTTCAGTTCTGACTGACCAGTCATCGCGCGCAAGTTCTTGGGTATGATGGCTTTGTGCTGATGCGCACAGGGGATCACTGGGGTGAATGCGCCACGTTTCCCGCGCACGAGAGCCAGAAATCCAGCCATGTTCGTGATTTTTGTTCAACCCCTCGTCAATGTCGTGGATCTGGCTGATTTCTCCCGTGACCAAATCGTTGACGATGGATTTCTGATAGTTGGGTTCCCGCAAAACATCGTGTTTCCAAGGTTCGGCCCCTTCGGCAGGTTCGAACTGCCGCTCATCAATCAGCGAGCCTGAGTGTTGCGGCACATTAAGCGCGCCCTCAAGCAAGCTTAGGGTTGCCATTTCGGGTGACGGCCAGACAAACGGCCAATAGGCCGAACTCACCGCGACCCGCAGTCGCATACCTGCTTTTACGCGGTAAGCAATGTGATCCAAGGGCAAGTTGATGGTGAATTCTTCACCGGGAACAAGGGGTTCCGGGTTTTCGTGACCATTACGGTGCGTGAGGTTTAGAAAACCGATTGTGATACGTGTCGATGCGCCGTCTGGATGAACCTCGCACAGGCGCACCACGACTTGCGCTTCTGGTTTGTCGGTTTTTAGGCGCAACTTTAGGGAAGCGCTGCCAAGAATGTCAAAGTCAGCGGTTAGTGGCGCACTATCAAAACAGGCCGATCTGCTGTCATCATCACGTTGATCACCGGGCATTTCGGGATAATCGCCGGACATCGGAAAATATCGACCAGTACCAAAGCCGCAATCAAGAGGCGAATTGATATCGACGTTGATTTCGGCTTTGTCAGTCGCCAGTGAACCCGCTTGACCCAAATGAAGAACGTGGTCACTTACCCGCGCGGACGGCCATTTTTGTTCCGCAACCCACTGGCCCGGTCGGTCTTTGTGGGCGCGTTTCGGTCGCACGGTGTCTTGCATCCAAACCGTATAAGCAGGGTCTTGGTCGACACCGTTTTCAACGCCTTTCAACCAGTGATCCCACCACCGAACGGCCTCTTGCAGAAATCCAATTTGCGGCGCGGGGTCGGCCTGATGCGGGTATTGATGCACCCAAGGCCCAACAATGCCCTTAACTGGTGATGAAAGATTGCTGACCAAATGGGACACCGTGTTCATATAAAAGTCAGCCCACCCACCAAATGACAGAACGGCGGCTTTGATGCTGGAATAATCCTCGCAGATGGAACCCTGTTTCCAATAGTCGTCCCGACGTTGATGCGACAACCATTTCGGCGTCAGAAACGGCTCATTTTCTAACCGCTCAAGCCACATCTCGCGCCATTTGTCGCCAACCAGCATCGGATCAGGCGGACGCGATGAAAACGCCAACATCACTGACCCCCAAGCAAAGTTGTCGTTTAGCAAACAACCGCCTTTGTAGTGGATGTCGTCAGCATACCGATCAACTGACGAGCATACCGTAATAATCGCCTTAAGTGCGGGCGGCGCATGCGCGGCGACTTGCAGTCCGTTAAATCCACCCCAGCTTTTGCCCATCATACCAACATTTCCATCACACCAAGGTTGTTGTGCAATCCAGGCAATGGCATCAACCGCATCTTGTTGTTCTTGCGGGGTATACTCATCAGTCATCAAACCTTGGCTTTCGCCGTTCCCACGCATGTCCAACCGGATCACGACATAGCCACGACCAGCTACATATTTATGCATGATCTCATCGCGCGCAATTGTACCATCCCGTTTTCGATAGGGGATATATTCCAAAACAGCTGGCATCGGATTATCGCAGGCGTCTTTGGGCATCCAAACCCTTGCCGACAATCGGCAACCGTCAGGCATGGGCACAGCCATATCGGGATCTTCAACGATTTGATGCGGAAACTGGGTGACGATTTGCATGATCTGCTCCGGTTTGATTGACCTCATTCAAAGCCAGAAAAACAGGCAAAACAAGCCCATTTTTCGGCTTGAAACCACCTTGCCAATTCCAGATCGCCCCCCTAGGGTTCAAGCCAGCAAACGTGATCAATTTTGGGGAATAAAATGTCAATCACTCGCTTAGAATCCAACGCCCGTATGAGCCAAGCAGTCACACATAACGGTCTTGTCTATCTGGCTGGCCAAGTCAGCGACGGCGATACAGTTACAGCGCAAACTCAGAACGTGTTGGACAATGTTGATCGTCTGCTCGCTGAAGTTGGTTCAGATAAATCAAAGATATTGACCGCGACTATCTGGATCACGGATATGGCAGAGTTTGGCGAAATGAATGCGGTTTGGGACGCTTGGGTTGATCCTGCAAATCCACCGGCACGCGCATGCACAGAAGCGCCTTTAGCCCTGCCAAAGTTCAAAGTGGAAATCATGCTAACAGCTGCGATTTGAAAATGCTGAAAATTATAGCTTTGGCGATTTTGACGACCGTAGCGGTAAGTGGATCGGCTGTGTCCGCCCAAGAAACCGAATCTAGCGTTGAAATTACGGGGCTGAAAGTTGAAGGCTTGGTCGTTGGCACGCGCTATAAAGTTGGCGCTGATTTTGCGGCGCAGCACGATATCGCTGTTCCAGCCCCTTTTGAATTTATCGCTCCCACTTCAAAAACCCATTTGGTTGGTACACAACCGGCACCCGGCGGCACCGGTATTTTTAAAGTTTTCTTTGTTACATTAGACAAACAGATGAAATCCAACCTTCAATTTGTGCCTATGACCGTTGAAATGGGCCCGATCGACGAGCGCTTAAAATCGCTTCAGGGCTTGCTGAAAAATGCGTTTGTGGCCTCGGTGCCTGATCCAAACAGGGCCGAAATAAACGTAACACGCGCTACCCAAGTTGGGCCTTACGCGGCGATTGAAATGATTGGCAAATACGACGGCGGTGCCGATGGCATCGTAGCCTTGCGTATTGTCGCGATCCCCAATCCGGATGGCGTTCATGGAATACTGGCGATTATCAATGGCGTGCCCAAGAATACGGGTATTCAATCAGTTGGCGAGATCGTTAACCTTGATGCCTCGCGCGCGCTTGGGACATTCAGGTTCGAATAGGTGAACGGAAACGATTATAGACTTGCTGCAAATGCACTAGATCATGCTGAAAAATCCGGCAGCCAAATCGGCTGTATCAGCCAAGATTTCCCTGCAATGACAATGGCAGATGCTTACGGCGTGCAAGCCGAATGGGTGGCGTTAAAATTGGCGGCAGGCCGGCGCATTCTGGGCCGCAAAATCGGGTTGACGTCGCGCGCTATGCAACAACAACTTGGCATCGACATCCCGGACAGTGGCATTTTGTTTGACGACATGTTTTTTGAAAACGGCGCTGTGATCCCCAAAGGTCGGTTTATAGAGCCGCGTGTCGAGGCCGAGATCGCTTTTATCATGGGGCAAGATTTGCAGGGATCAAACATTACTGCGACAGACGTTTTGAACGCAACCAAAGCCGTGGCCCCCGCCCTTGAAATTCTTGATACACGCATTTTCCGCGTTGATCCCAATACAGGGCAGTCGCGCAGCGTATTTGATACGATATCTGACAACGCCGCCAATGCGGGAATTGTTCTGGGCGATGCGCGACATGCGCCAAGCGACGTCGATCTACCTTGGGTCGGGGCGATCTTGCGCCTTAACGGTGCCGTGGAAGAAACTGGTCTTGGGGCCGGTGTGTTAGGTGATCCTTTGGCGTCGATGGCTTGGTTGGCACGGCGTTTGGCGGAACATGGTGATTATATCAAAAAGGGTGAAGTGGTTCTATCGGGCTCATTCATCCGTGCGGTCGAGGCACCACCTGGTGCCGAATTTCATGCAGATTATGGGGCATTTGGCTCTGTAAGCTGTTCATTCTTATAAGGAAAAGAAATGTTTGGTTCGGAAAACAAGTTCAAAACGGCCATTGGCAATGGACAGCTGCAAATCGGTTTCTGGCAAGGTTTAGCCACAGGCGTCACCGCGGAAATCTGTGCTTATGCCGGATTTGATTGGCTGTTGGTCGACGGTGAACACGGCGCGAATGATTTGCGTTCGATCCGCGATCAATTGCAAATTATCGACCCATCACCATCAGACGCCGTCGTGCGCATTTCGGCGGTGGATGTGGTTGAAGTAAAGCAAGTCATGGACGCAGGTGCGCAGACGATTTTGGTGCCAATGGTCGATACTGCCGAAGACGCAGCCTTGATGGCCAGTGCGATGTTGTATCCACCCCACGGCATTCGCGGCAACGGTTTCGGTGTGGTTCGGGTGACAGATTATGGGCGCTCAAAAACCTATACGGCTGGCGCAAACGACCAAGCTTGCTTGTTGGTGCAAGTGGAAACCGTTTTGGCAATGGAAAACATCGACGCGATTGCTGTGACCGAAGGCGTACACGGTGTGTTTATTGGCCCGGGCGATCTTGCTACAAGCATGGGGCATATCGGCAATCCCGGCCACCCAGACGTTCAGGCCGCAATTGAACACGGGATTGCGCGCATTCTTGCGGCGGGTAAAGCGCCCGGAATTTTGATGGCGGATGAAACAAAGGTGCGGCGTTACATTGAACTTGGCGCATTGTTCGTGGCCGTAGGTTCGGACGTTGCGGTTTTGGCCAACGGCGCTAAAAACTTGGCGGTGAAATATCTAGGTGGCGATGTTACCAGTGCGAAGGGTCAGGTTTACTAAAGGGCCGTAAGCCGGCGCAGCGCCTGCATTAATTCATGTGTGTCCGCCGATCCAAACGCCGCCTCAAGCTCTGCATAGATTGCGGTGCTTTGAGGGGTGATTTGGGCGATAAGTTCGCGGCCTTTTGGGCTTAGGATTGCGACCTGTTTACGGCCATCGTCATTGTGCCGCTTCCGGCTGATTAGACCACGCCCTTCAAGGTTTGCCAGAATGCGTGTCAGGCTGGGTGTCAGCACCACAGATTGCTCGGCCAGAACTGTTGGCTCCGTTGGGCCTTGCTCATGCAACACACGCAACACCCGCCATTGTTGTTCGCTTAAGTCGTGCAACCGAAGCATGGGCCGAAACCGCCGCATTACAGCCTCCCGTGCGCGTAACAGCATGATCGGTAGCGATTTTTCGGTTATGTGAACGCGTTCGCTCATGGCTCTTTTCGGATTGAATTTTTCAAGATTCCAACGCCTTCTACTGTCACAGCCACTTCGTCGCCTTCTCTTAGCCAAATAGGTGGGTCAAACCGTGCGCCTGCGCCAGTTGGCGTGCCTGTGGCGATCAAATCACCGGGTTCCAATGTGCCAAAGGTCGATAAGTATTCAATAATTCGGGCAAATGGAAAAGCCATTGAGGCCGTGGTGTCAGATTGGCGCAATTCGCCGTTCACATGGGTTTCCACGCGCATATCATTGACGTCAATTCCAGAAAGATCGGTTTCGATCCAAGGGCCGATACCACCCGATTTATCCCAGTTTTTGCCCGGTGTGACATTAAACTTGCCATGCCGGATCCAATCGCGGATCGATCCTTCGTTCATCACCGTTAAACCCGCAACGTGATCCATCGCTTCGGCCTGTTTGATCCGTCGGCCCTCTTTGCCGATTACCAACACGATCTCTCCCTCGTAATCCAACTGTTCGGATTCTGGTGGAATTTCGAGTGCCTGACCATGGGCCACAAATGAGCGTGGATTGCGCACAAAAACACTGGGGTATGC
>JBLHMX010000098.1:0-10232 GCA_047622625.1 Paracoccaceae bacterium
CGACAAACAGGGTAAATACGCCCAATAATAGCCGCTGAATTACGGTTCTGACGATAGGGTGCAATTGCCCCTCCTTTAAAAATCTCGACACAGCTATGGGACCACAAAGTGGACTTAAGATTTAAGTCGCCGAACTTATTTCGGCACCCCCCAAAAGTCTGGTTACACCCAGACCTATTCGCATTTGGCCTTACGCTAGCGTCGAAATTGGGCATGTAAAGGGTTTATTTGCAGACCCTCATTCACCATGAAAAACATGCAGTACAGTTTCGTACGTTAACAGCCAAAACACATTCGGCACATCAGGGCGACGCTCTTCGTAGCGATGAAACAGGTGGGGATTCTTTAAGAGGAAGTCACGAGTAGAACCCATTGGCGGCGTTTCATCACAGGTTCAGTAAGCGACTAATACAGCGTTAATCACGACCTTATGTACTGGTCTCAGCAAAAAATGCTTGCCACCTACCCATGTTTACACGCACAATTCGCTGGTCTGGCAAGGTAAACTTGCCTAACCGAATTCCCCCGGCGGCAGCTGGGAAGGATAGTTTTGTGACAACAGGGAGAATAAATATGAGAAATATCGACAAACTGTCGACACTGTACACGCTTGGCAAAATTGATCGCCGGACCTTTATGCAAGGCGCAATTGGCCTTGGTATTACAATTTCGGCTGCGTCAACGATGGCCGTACAAGCCGAAGCTGCGACACCGAAAAAAGGTGGCATCCTGCGGGTTGGACACGGGCACGGCTCGACTACCGACTCGCTTGATCCAGGCACATACGAAAACGGTTTCACAACTGGCGTTGCTTTTGGCACCAACAACCACCTGACCGAAGTTGGTCCAGATGGCCAGTTGATCCCAGAACTTGCAGAAAGCTTTGAAGCCTCTGCAGATGCGGCCACTTGGCGTTTTAAATTGCGTTCCGGTGTCACATTTAGCAACGGCAAATCATTGACTGCGCAAGACGTGATCGACAGCTTTAACCACCACCGTGGTGAAGACAGCAAGTCAGCTGCTAAAGGTTTACTTTCAGCGGTTACAAGCATTGAAGCCGATGGGGACACCGTTGTTTTCACACTGACTGATGGCAATGCCGACTTCCCGTTCATTGTTTCTGATTATCACCTTAAAATCATGCCATCTGATGGCAATGGTGGTGCTGACTGGGCTGGTAGTATCGGTACAGGCGGTTATATCCTAGACAACTTTGAACCAGGTGTTCGTGCGGAATATTCCCGTAACCCGAACTACTGGAAAGAAGGCGCAGCACACGTAGACGAGATTCTGCAGCTGGCCATCATCGACAAAACCGCACGTCAAAATGCTTTGATGAACGGCGAAGTGGACGCGATTGACCGTGTGGATGCGAAAACTGTGCATCTGATGGCGAAAGTTCCAACGCTCGACATCGTCGAAATCACAGGCACTTTGCACTACACAATGCCAATGCGGGTAACGTCCGAGCCATTTGCGAATTACGATCTTCGCATGGCGATGAAGTTGTCAGTGAAACGTCAGGAATTGGTTGACAAAATCTTGCTCGGCCATGGTGCTGTTGGTAATGATCACCCAATTTCGACAGCAAACCGGTATCACAATGGCGACCTACCGCAGCGTGAGTTTGACGCTGATTTGGCGGCTTTCCATTATAAGAAATCCGGTCACTCTGGCACAATCCAGTTGTCTTCATCTGATGCAGCGTTTGCTGGTGCAGTTGATGCGTCCCAGCTTGTTAAAGCTTCGGCTGCTGAAGCAGGTATCGACATTGAAGTTATCCGTGAACCAACTGATGGTTATTGGTCCAATGTTTGGAACAAGAAGCCTTGGTCCATGTCTTACTGGGGCGGACGTCCTACGGAAGATTGGATGTTCTCGGCAGCTTATGTCAATGACACCGAATGGAATGCCACAGATTGGCGTGTAGGTGCATCTGCAGATCGGTTCAACGAACTGGTTGTTTCAGCCCGTAAAGAGCTGGATGACGAAACTCGTCGTGGAATGTATTACGAAGCTCAAGCGCTTCTTAGCGATGACGGCGGCCTTATCGTGCCAATGTTTGCTAACTACATCATGGGTATCAGCAAGGAAGTTGGACACGCAGATAAAATGGCAGCCAACTGGGATCTTGATGGTTCTAAGTGGATGGAACGCTGGTGGAAGAACAGCTAATCGCTGTTATCACCTGAACATAGAAACGGCGGCAGGATCACCTGCCGCCGTTTTTTATTGTAGCGTTAAAAACCTTGCTGGGCAGTCTAGCTTTCGCCCATCAATTGAGCTTTCGCTTCAGCCGCGCATTCAGTGATTTTGGCACGTATCGTTGCCTCGTCTGCTTTGTCGCCCAAATCGCCCGACACTTTACGGTAAACGTCCTCGTGTCCGGCCTCTTCGAAATCTGATTTGATTACTTCGGTCGCATAAGCGGCAGCGTCATCGCCTTCTTTGCCCATCAGGCCAGCGGCCCAAAGACCCAGTAACTTGTTGGCACGCGCTTGAGCTTTGAATTGCATTTCTTCGTCATGGGCGAATTTGGATTCAAATCCGCTTGCACGGTCATCAAAAGTTGTCATGTCTGTCTCCGCAGTTATGGTTTGCTTGTTCTCTATATGGCCTTAGGTCTAGCTTTCCGCAAGCCTTGGCTTAAGGCATTTTGCGCGACAGCTTGCCCCCACTGGACCCAGCATCTATAGAAATGAAAATATGGATCGGTGCGAAGCCCCTGCCCTGATTCCCCCCCCGAACATTGAAATCGGAGAACCCTATGGCGCGCCGCAAAAAGATTTACGAAGGCAAAGCCAAAATTCTGTATGAAGGCCCGGAACCCGGCACTTTTGTACAATATTTCAAAGATGATGCCACCGCATTCAACGCTGAAAAAACGGCAACCATCGAAGGCAAGGGCGTGTTGAATAACCGCCTGTCAGAACATTTCATGACCGGATTGAACACCATTGGTGTTCCGACGCATTTCATTAAACGCCTGAATATGCGGGAACAGTTGATTAAGTCCGTCGAAATCATCCCGCTTGAAGTGATTGTGCGCAATATTGCAGCCGGATCAATCAGCAAACGGCTTGGCATCGAAGAAGGCACACCCCTGCCCCGTCCGATCGTTGAATTCAGCTATAAAGACGATGCACTTGGCGACCCCTTAGTGACCGAGGAATACATCATCGCCTTTGGTTGGGCCAGCCAGCAAGACCTGGACGACATCGTTGCATTGGCTTTGCGGGTCAATGATTTCATGTCCGGCATCATGTACGGTGTTGGCATCCGGTTGGTGGATTTCAAAATCGAAGTCGGGCGCGTTTACGACGGCGAATATCAACGCTTGATCGTTGCAGATGAGATTTCACCGGACTCGTGCCGCCTGTGGGATCTGAAAACCGGCGAAAAGCTGGACAAAGACGTATTTCGCCGCGATTTGGGTAATTTGGCGGACGCCTACACAGAAGTTGCGAACCGCCTGGGTTTGATGCCGAAAAACGTTGGAACCGGCACAGGCCCAAAGCTGGTCAATTAGGGAAAATCGATGAAAATACGTGTGTTTGTTACTTTAAAGCCGGGCGTTCTTGATCCCCAGGGCGAAGCCGTGAAACATTCGCTTGGCTCGCTTGGGTTTGCTGGCGTGAATGACGTGCGCCAAGGTAAAGTGATTGAACTGGAAATCGACGAAACCGATGCAGGGAAAGCCGAAGCTCAGGCCAAAGATATGTGTGAAAAGCTGTTGGCAAACACCGTGATTGAAAACTATTTGGTGGAAATCCTGTAATGAAAACCGCTGTCATCGTCTTTCCCGGCTCAAACTGCGACCGTGATCTGGCGGTTGCATTTCGGGATATTTCCGGACAAGCCCCAACAATGGTCTGGCATAAAGACAGCAAATTACCAGACGGATTAGATGTTATCGGCATCCCAGGTGGGTTTTCCTTTGGCGACTATCTGCGTTGTGGTGCGATTGCTGCCCGTTCACCGATTTGCCAAGCGGTTGTCGATTTTGCCAATCGGGGTGGACATGTTTTGGGTATTTGCAACGGCTTTCAGATTTTAACCGAAACGGGTGTTTTACCCGGGGTGTTGATGCGAAACACGCGCCTTAAGTACATCTGCAAAGATATTGATCTTAAAGTAGAAACCACCGACAGCGCGTTTACAAATACATATTCTGCGGGTCAGACAATTCGCGTACCAATTGCCCATCACGATGGCAATTTTACAGCCGATAAAGATTTGGTTGCGCGTCTGAAAGATGAAGATCGAATTGCCTTTAGTTATCAGGATAATCCTAACGGTTCGGTGGCTGATATTGCTGGAATTCTATCGGAAAACCGCCGTGTTCTTGGCATGATGCCGCATCCCGAGCGCTTGAACGATGCAGCTCTTGGTGGCACAGATGGTAAGGGATTGTTTAAGTCTCTCGCAGAATCTTTGGTAAGCGCCTAATTTTCGCCAAATATTTGCGGTTTGTTGCCGCTTGAGCAACAAACAAACTAAGCGTAGGTTTAGGCCAATGGTCGGGCAAACATCAGAAATTGAAATGGTCAAGGCACGCACGTCACTTGTGGCGCGTCTTGTGGTTGCTGTGGTTATCGCAATTGCGATCCTGTTGATCTGGATTTCGAACCTATATCTAACGGACCGTTTTACCCAAGAAACCCGCTCGCGGGCTGAATTGCGTATGGCGCTTTACGCCGGCAATATCTCAAGTGAATTGCAACGCACATCAGTGGTGCCCCTTTTGCTGTCACGTGACCCGGTTTTGATTTCTGCGCTAAGTTCCAGCGATTATGTGGCCACATCCCAGCGGTTGATTTCGATTAAAGATGAAATTGGTGCCGCCAGCCTAATGCTGCTGGATGAGGAAGGCCGCACCGTGGCCGCCACTGACAGACGCACCTTGGGTTCGCATCATCGAAACCTTGCGTATTTTGTGCAAGCACTACGAAGTTCGGACACGGTGTTCACCACAGAGACATTGGAGTCCGGCGGCCTCCAGTTCAGCTATTCGCGCAAGATTATTAATGAAAAACAAGGTATTGGCGTTATTGTTGTTGAAGTTGATCTTGCCAAGTTGGAACAAAAATGGGCGTTCGCTGCCGAAGCGATTATGGTCACCAATTCTGAAGGCATAGTTATTCTGTCATCTGAACCGAAATGGAAAAGCCAAACCGCCGAGGACGCCTTGAAAGTCGAAACTGCGCCGGGGGCGATTGAACGCGCACTAAAAGCCACAGCTGATTTTATCCAGCCCCCTGGCGACACGCTTTTGTTAGGCTCGGCTATTTTACGGCTTGAAGGCAAGATCGGGTTTCAAGGCTGGCGATTAACCTATTTCACCTCGTTTGCCTCTGTGCGCGAACGCGTTAACGGCGTGCTCGCGCTTGAGATCATGGGTTTTGCCATACTTGTGGCGCTGGTTTTTTATGTATTGTCACGCCGCGCTGTGCAGCAATCAAATCTTTTCCAACGGGAAAGCATCGAGCTTCGCGCACTAAATGACCGCCTGTCAGAAGAAATTACCGAACGTGAGCGGGTCGAACGCAGCCTGCGCGTGGCCGAACAAAGCTTGGCGCAAAGCTCAAAACTTGCAGCGCTTGGTGAAATGTCTGCCGCCGTTAGCCATGAATTAAACCAGCCACTCGCGGCCATGCGAACCTATTTGGCGGGCGCGAAATTGTTGTTACAACGTCATCGCCCGGATGAGGCCCTGTCTAGTTTCCAACGCATTGACGATTTAATCGGCCGTATGGCCGCGATAACCCGCCAGCTTAAATCTTATGCCCGAAAAGGCGGCGATGAATTGGTGCCGGTTGATCTGAGGACGGTGTTGTCAGCGGGTCTGACAATGATGGAGCCGCAACTGAACCAGATGGAGATTAAGATCAATCAGGTTGTCCCGCGCGAGCCAGTTTTGGTGCTAGGGGACCAGTTGCGCCTAGAACAAGTGATCGTAAATCTACTGCGAAACGCGCTGGATGCGGTAAAAGAACTGAAGAACCCCGAACTTGATATTCATCTTACGGGCGGTGAAATTGCCAAGCTTTCAGTGCGTGACAATGGCAGCGGTATTGATGATCTAGATCAGTTGTTCGAGCCGTTTTACACCACTAAAAAACCGGGCGACGGCGTGGGTTTGGGTTTGGCAATTTCATCAGGGATTGTTGGCGATCTGGATGGCCGTCTGACGGCGCGAAATGCCCCTAGCGGCGGGGCCATATTCGAAATTCAAATGCCCGAGTTAATTAAAACGACGGAAGCCGCCGAGTGATGCGTTTAGTGTAAAGAATAAGTGTAACCGAGGTCAGGAATAACATGCCCGAAGCAATGACAATCGCGATTGTTGACGACGAAGAAGATATGCGCCAATCAATTTCTCAATGGCTGTCGCTGTCGGGATATAACACCGTGACCTACAGCTCGGCTTTGGATGCATTGGCTGCGTTGAACGCCGACTTCCAGGGTATCGTTATCAGCGATATCAAGATGCCCGGAATGGACGGCATGGCGTTTTTGAAACGCTTGATGAGCATGGACAACACCCTACCTGTTATCCTGATAACTGGTCATGGCGATGTGCCAATGGCCGTCGAGGCTATGCAAGTTGGCGCTTATGATTTTCTGGAAAAGCCATTTGATCCTGAACGCATGGCCGATTTGGCGCGTCGGGCAACCCAAGCGCGCAAACTGACGCTAGACAACCGCCAGCTGCGCCGCGAGCTTTCTGATGGTACGGTTTTGTTGCGTAAACTTGTCGGCTCATCCCCGGTTATGGATCGCCTACGTGAAGATATTCTTGATTTGGCGCAGGCTGATGGCCACGTGTTGATCGACGGCGAAACAGGCACCGGCAAATCACTGGTGGCATCGGCGCTTCATGCCTGTGGCCCGCGCCAAGGTAAGAAACTGCTGACTATAAGCTGTGCAGCCTATGACGAAGACGAACTTACAGCCCGCCTGTTCGGCCCGCCACCCGAAGGCATGGTTCTGCCGATGGTCGAACAAGCGCGCGGTGGTACGCTGTGTCTTGAAGACATCGAAAACCTAAGCCCCGCCCTGCAAGCGCGTTTGCTAAGCCTTATCAGTGATCGCGAAATTGCCGGCGAAAGCCTGCCCGTACGTGTGATTGGGATTTGCAGCAATCAGGATCCCGAACTTAAAGCCGAAGACACATTGCGCAGCGATCTTTATTATCGTCTTGCGGCCATGTTGATCGCGCCACCACCGCTGCGCCAACGCGGTGAAGATATCTTGACCTTGTTCAATCGATTTTCCGAAACTTTCGCCGATGAATATGGCTGCGCGGCACCAGAAGTGTCCGCAAAAGAGGCGGCACAATTGTTGCAAGCCCCTTGGCCTGGGAATGTGCGGCAGTTAATCAATCTGGCCGAGCGTGCCGTGCTGCAAAGCCGCAGAGGCACAGGTTCAATCACGACATTACTAAGTGCAGATAATTCCGAAATACAGCATTCACTAGTAACTGAGGGCAAGCCCCTTAAAGAATACGTCGAGGCGTTTGAACGCATGTTGATCGACAACACCATGCGGCGGCATCGAGGTTCAATCGCGTCGGTGATGGAAGAATTATCCCTGCCAAGGCGCACCTTGAATGAAAAAATGGCAAAATACGGATTAAGCCGGTCTGACTATTTATAGACGATCAACCGCGCTTAATCACACCGATTTCATGCAGGGCAACGTCGATTGCCGATAGGCTTTGATCCGCGCTGGCGACAGATGTTTTGAGGGTATCAAAACGCTGTCGTAGCTGCTTTTTTTCGGCGCCCTGACAATCGTTCCAAGGGCGCCCTTGCAAGCCCAGAACCAAAGCATAAAAACCGATAAAGTGCGCCTGCCCACCGTGGGCAAGCATCAACCCATAAGCTGCATCGGCACCAATATCGCGCAATTGTTGGGCCGATGTGATACCGGCGCGGCCATAGCTAATATCAGCCGCCGGACCTAGATTGCGGATGGATGAAACTGGTTCGCTCACGACAGAAATAGCGGTGATTTATCCCCGTTGGCAAAACGGCGCAAAACTGCGGCATATAGTTCGTGCTCTAGCGCTAGAACCCTTGCGGCGAGACTGTCTGAAGTTTCACCGGCTTTGATCGACAACTTTGACTGCCCTAAAATTGGGCCTTCATCCAATTCAGCGGTGACTTCATGCACCGAACAGCCGTGTTCGCTGTCGCCTGCGTCTAGCGCCCGCGCATGGGTCTGTAAGCCCCGATATTTTGGCAAAAGTGACGGGTGAACGTTAATCATTCGCCCAGCCCAGTTTTGAATGAATTCGGCCGTTAAGATGCGCATAAACCCAGCAAGACATATGATATCTGTCTGCGCGGCTTCTAATTTCAATTGCAGCGCTGCTTCAAACGCGTGGCGGTCCCCTTGAAATGGCCGATGGTCGACAACTGCGGTCTGAACACCAAATTCTTGGGCGCGCATCACCCCTTGGGCCTGCGGATTGTTGGTCAAAACCAAAACGGCGCGGGCGTTGTGATCGCCTTGCATTGATTGAACCAACGAAACCATGTTTGAACCGCCACCAGAAATCAGGATAGCGACCCGTTTATTGCTCAAAACAATGTGCCGCTATAGGTCACCCCATCGCCTGCGACGACCATACCGATTTCAAAAACCGTTTCGCCGTGTGCGCGTAAAACATCTGCAACCGCATCAGATTGCTCTGCAGAAACAACGGCGATCATGCCAATGCCAGCGTTAAAAGTTTTAAGAATCTCGCCTTGGTTCATACCGCCCTGTTCGGTTAACCATTTGAAAACAGGCGGTAATACCCAACTATCAAGGTCAATATTTGCCGCCAAACCATCCGGCAATGCGCGAGGCAGGTTTTCAGTCAGCCCACCACCAGTAATATGCGCTAGCGCATGTACTCCGCCCGCGCGAAACCCAGCCAAAGCGGATTGCACATAGATTTTGGTGGGTGCCAACAACGCCTGCCCCAATGTATTTCCACCGAACGGACAAGGCGCATCCCATGCCAAACCGCTTTGTTCAACGATCTTTCGCACCAGGGAATAGCCGTTTGAATGCACGCCATTTGACGCAAGGCCAAGCAAAATATCGCCTTCAACCACACCGGAAGGCAAGGAAACGCCGCGTTCCATCGCGCCAACGGCAAAGCCAGCCAAATCAAAATCACCGCCATGATACATGCCCGGCATTTCTGCCGTTTCACCGCCAACAAGGGCCGCACCTGCTTTTTTGCAACCCTCTGCAATGCCTTCGATGACTTGCGCAGCGGCATCGATTTCAAGTTTTCCGGTGGCAAAATAATCAAGGAAGAACAAAGGTTCTGCCCCTTGGCAGACTAAATCGTTAACGCACATGGCAACCAGATCGATACCGACCGTTTCCAAAACACCCGTGTCTATTGCGATGCGTAATTTGGTGCCAACACCGTCAGTAGCGGCGACCAGGATCGGATCAGAATAGCCTGCAGCTTTTAGATCAAAAAGCGCGCCGAACCCGCCCAAGCCATCCATTACGCCAGATCGTTTGGTTGAAGCCGCCGCGGGCTTTATCCGCTCAACAAGGGCGTTTCCGGCGTCAATATCCACACCCGCATCCGCATAGCTTAACCCGTTTTTACCGCTCATAGCCAAGACCCCCGGATGGCGTGAAATTTAGGCTTGCTTTAGACCACTGCCAGCCAAATGAAAACGATAAAACAATCTGTCAGCGACCGCTTGACCACCCAAGCGCACATCAGTAAGCACAATTCAGGCGGGCCTGTAGCTCAGTTGGTTAGAGCAGAGCGCTCATAACGCTTTGGTCGTAGGTTCGAGTCCTACCGGGCCTACCAAAACACCGAAAAAACTCAATGAAATCAACGGGCATCTTACCCACACATGGGTCATTGTGAGCAAATGCAATCAATGGGTTACAAGGCAACTTACCCACAAAACCGCTAACTTTGTCCTGTTCAGCTTCGCGCATAGCTTTATCAGATCCGCCGCGATGGATAATTCTGAACTCATGCCCACCTTTTTCTTGCATTTATTGCACCTGCAAGAAGTAACTAAACCAGCAACGGTTGCATCCGGGTGATGATCAAGTACGTTCTCCTAAGGTTTCCGAAACTTAGACAAAAAGTCTAAATATACCGCGGCTACTGCAAAACCCGAACGTTGCGATGTGAGATGATGCGGAAGTTATCAGTTACTTGATCTCGAAAGTTGCGCCACTGTTTTGGGACG
>JBLHMX010000099.1:0-10197 GCA_047622625.1 Paracoccaceae bacterium
AAAAGTTTTGGCGGGTTCAAAGCGGTTAATGGCGCGACCCTGAACATCAAAAAAGGGTCGATCACGGGATTGATCGGGCCAAACGGTGCCGGAAAAACCACGTTATTCAATGCGATCGCAGGGGTTCTTAAACCTTCGAGCGGGCGTGTGACGATGGAGGGACAAGATATTACCGGCCTGCCACCACACGAATTATTTCACAAAGGTTTGCTGCGGACCTTTCAAATCGCGCATGAATTTTCATCGATGACCGTTCGTGAAAACTTGATGATGGTGCCAGGTGGCCAATCTGGCGAAGCGTTATGGAATACATGGTTTAATCGCAAAGCTATGGCCGCCGAGGACGCCGAATTGGCCAGTAAAGCTGATGAGGTCCTTGAATTCCTGACAATTGACCATTTGGCTGATGAAAAGGCTGGCAATCTGTCAGGTGGCCAGAAAAAGCTGTTGGAACTGGGCCGCACCATGATGGTCGATGCTAAAATGGTGTTTCTAGATGAAGTAGGCGCGGGCGTTAACCGTACTTTGCTAAACACCATCGGCGACGCGATTATCCGGTTGAACAAAGAACGTGGTTATACGTTTTGCGTCATTGAACATGACATGGATTTCATCGGCCGACTTTGCGACCCCGTCATCTGTATGGCCGAAGGGCGCGTTCTGGCTGAAGGCACAATCGACGAGATTAAATCAAACGATCAAGTGATCGAAGCCTATTTAGGCACTGGATTGAAAAACAAGGTCAAAGAAGGGGCGACAACATGAGCACCCCCTATCTAATTGGTGAAAATATGTGTGGCGGTTACGGCTCGGGGCCGGACATTCTGCACAGTTGCACCGTTTCAGTCGACAAAGGCAAAATCGCCGTGATCGTCGGCCCAAACGGCGCAGGCAAGTCGACGGCGATGAAAGCCGTGTTTGGCATGCTGAACCTGAACAAAGGTTCGGTCGTCATTGATGGCCAGGATATTACCAAACTGACGCCGCAAGCGCGCGTGGCCAAGGGCATGGCGTTTGTTCCGCAAACCTCGAACATTTTTACGTCAATGACGGTTGAGGAAAACCTTGAGATGGGTGCGTTTCTACGCCGCGATGATATTTCTGGCACAATGGCGCAAGTTTACGAGCTGTTCCCGATCCTAAAAGATAAACGCCGTCAGGCTGCGGGCGAGTTGTCTGGTGGGCAACGCCAACAGGTGGCCGTTGGCCGCGCGTTGATGACCCAGCCCAAGGTTTTAATGCTGGATGAACCAACTGCAGGCGTTTCCCCGATAGTCATGGACGAGCTGTTTGACCGAATTATTGAAGTGGCGCGATCTGGCGTGACCATTCTGATGGTTGAACAAAACGCCCGCCAAGCCTTGGCCATCGCCGACAAAGGCTATGTGCTGGTGCAGGGCGCAAACCGGTTCACCGATACGGGTCAGGCTTTGCTGGCAAATCCCGAAGTTCGCAAAAGTTTCTTGGGGGGGTGAGCCGGTGTCAAAGATCAGCCACACCTTAGTTACATTCGTAATCAGCACCGCGTTAGTGCTAATTGCAAACCAATCAATTGCAACGCCAATTGACTTCAAACGCGCACGGTTGGTGGAATGCAAAGTTATTAAATCTTGCACCATAGACGGTGCTTGTGACGCTTCCGCGAGCATCACCAAGCAAACAGTCAGAATGATTATCGTGGAAATTCTTCCCGCAAAAGCATTTTCCGGCTTCACTTTTTTCCTGGATCAAGGACGGGGTGGCTATTTACCAATGTCTTTTAACGAGGATCAATCTGTAGGCACGGTAGTTGGCAAGTTTGGAACTCACAATTTCATTCAAAACGGGGATGGCGCAGTTTACGAAGTCATTCCAAAAGACGGCGGCGATACCATTCAATATCACTTAACGTGTGGAAAACGATGATCGACTTTCTAAACGCACTGGTCAGCATGGCCAACTTTATCTTCATCCCAGCCTTGGCTTACGCCGCGCAGTTGGCGCTTGGCGCACTTGGGGTCACTTTAATCTTTGGTATCCTGCGGTTCTCTAATTTCGCGCACGGCGACAGTATGGCCTTTGGCACGATGGTCGTGATCCTTGTTACTTGGTGGATGCAATCTGCGGGCATTTCAATTGCGCCCTTGCCCACTGCCCTGTTGGCCCTGCCCTTTGGCATTGCGGCCACAGCAGCTTTGATGTTGGTCACAGATCGGTATATCTATCGATTCTATCGAAAACAAAAAGCCGCGCCGATCATTCTGGTTATGGCCAGTCTTGGCGTGATGTTTATCATGAACGGGTTGGTTCGGTTCGTTATCGGGCCGAACGTACAGCAATTTGCAGATGGGTCGCGCTTTATCATCAAAGCCCGGCAATTCAAGGAAATGACTGGTCTCAGCGAAGGTCTGTCGATCAAGACTACCCAAGGTATCACTTTCATTACTGCCATTGTCGTTGTGGCAGCTCTGTTCTGGTTCTTAAACCGCACCCGAACCGGAAAATCCATGCGCGCCTTTTCTGACAACGAGGACTTGGCACTGCTGTCGGGTATCAATCCTGAGCGCGTGGTGATGATCGTTTGGATCATCGTTGCGGGTTTGGTGACCATAACCGGCACGCTTTACGGCTTGGACAAAATATTCAAACCTTTCACTTATTTCCAACTTCTGTTGCCAATGTTTGCCGCTGCCATTGTGGGCGGTCTGGGCAACCCAATAGGCGCAATTGCCGGTGGTTTTGTCATCGCATTTTCCGAAATAGGTGTGACTTACGCATTCAAAAAGGTTGCGACTTATATTCTGCCGGAAAGTTGGGCGCCCGATACTTTGGTGCAATTGCTGTCCACGGATTACAAAGTAGCCGTGTCATTTTCAATTCTGGTACTGGTGTTATTGTTCAAGCCGACAGGCATATTTAAGGGGCAGCAATCATGAATTATCGCAACATATCGATGTTCGGCGTCATGCTGTTTTTGTTATTGCTTGTTGGCGCGACACAAAGCTGGTCGGTGGCGTTTCAATTACTTAACCTTTGCTTGTTGTCGTCGATTATGGCTTTGGGTGTTAACATTCAGTGGGGATATGCTGGGTTATTTTCCGTCGGTACGATGGGGTTTGTTGCGCTTGGTGGTATCGCCGCAATCGTGACGTCGATGCCGCCCGTTCCTTTGGCTTGGGAGGCCGGAGGTCTGGGTATCGTCGCCTCACTGGTTATTGCTGTCGGCACAATTGTCGGCGCTGTGATGATGTGGAAACGCATGGTCCCAGGGTGGAAACGCAGTCTAGCAACGGCCGTTCTGTTGATCGCTGGCTTCTTTGTTTACCGCGCAATTTTCGACCCCGCCGTCTTGGCGATTGAAAAGGTGAACCCGGCAGGCGAAGGGTATCTAGGTGGGCTTGGCTTACCGGTATTGTTTGCTTGGGTGACAGGCGGATTATTCGCCGCAGGTGCTGCCTGGTTGATCGGTAAAATCGCGCTTGGTCTGCGTTCGGATTACCTTGCCATTGCAACCCTTGGTATTGCCGAGATTATTTTGGCCTTTATCAAGAACGAAGATTGGCTGACGCGCGGTGTCAAAAACGTCAACGGCATTCCCCGCCCAACAGCATATGAGGTGGATTTGCAGACCAGTGACTGGTTTATTAACCTTGTCAACTGGTTCGGTTTTGATGTGGTTGAGGCTTCATCGCTTTACGTAAAAATCTCGTTTGCCATATTGTTCACGATCGTTCTGGCGATCGTTATGTGGATGTCTGAAAGCGCATTGAAGTCCCCGTGGGGCCGTATGATGCGTGCTATTCGTGACAATGAGGAAGCCGCCGAAGCCATGGGCAAAGACGTCACCAAACGTCATTTGCAGGTGTTTATTCTTGGGTCGGCTGTGTGTGGCATTGCTGGCGCGATGATGGTGTCGTTGGATGGTCTATTCACACCCGGCGCATACCAGCCCTTGCGGTTCACATTCTTGATCTGGGTGATGGTGATAGTCGGTGGATCAGGCAATAACTGGGGCTCTGTACTGGGTGGTTTCCTGATCTGGTTCTTATGGATCGAGGTTGAACTTATCGGCCCTTGGCTGATGGGTGTCATTACTTCAGGTTTGGACGAAAGCAATTGGCTGCGCCTGCATCTAATCGACAGCGCCGCACACATGCGTTTGCTGACAATGGGCGTGATCTTGTTGCTGGTGCTCAGATTTGCTCCACGTGGGTTGATACCAGAAAAATAGGAAAGCCACCCGTGTAGCCTTCAAAAACGCCGCGCGGGCGTCGCAACTCGACTTGCGCTGACCAAGCTTTGCTTTCATGAATGAACAATATCATTCAAGGGGGCTTTCCACATGAAAACTACTACGCGTGTTGTTGTTATTGGCGGCGGTGTCGTCGGCGCATCTGTACTTTATCATCTGACCAAACTGGGCTGGTCCGACGTGATGCTTGTTGAGCGCAGCGAGCTTACATCAGGGTCTACTTGGCACGCAGCAGGCGGGTTTCATACGCTGAACGGCGACACGAATATGGCGGCCCTACAGGGTTACACCATTCGGCTGTACAAAGAGCTGGAAGAAATCACCGGCATGTCGTGTGGTTTGCACCATGTGGGCGGCGTGACGCTGGCAGACACACCCGAGCGTCTTGATATGTTTAAGGCCGAACGCGCCAAGCACCGGTTTATGGGGCTGGAAACCGAGATTGTCAGCCCGGAAGAAATCCTAAAGTTAGCGCCGATCACAAATATCGAAGGTATCGTTGGGGGTCTTTATGACCCGCTTGACGGACACCTTGACCCAAGTGGCACGACACATGCCTATGCCAAAGCCGCGCGCATTGCTGGGGCTGAAATTGTGTTGCATAATCCTGTGATCGAAACCAATCAACGCCCCGATGGCACATGGGATGTGGTCACAAAACTTGGAACAATCCACACGGAACATGTGGTTAATGCAGGCGGTTTATGGGCACGCGAAGTCGGTGCAATGGCGGGGATTTATGTGCCGCTGCATCCGATGGAACATCAATATATTGTCACCGAAGACCTGCCTGAAATCTATGAGGCGGCAAGCGAGCACCCACATGTCATGGACCCGGGCGGCGAAAGCTATCTGCGCCAAGAAGGCCGTGGATTATGCATTGGTTTTTATGAGCAGCCCTGCAAACCTTGGGCGATTGACGGCACGCCCAGTGATTTCGGCCATGAATTGCTGCCGGATAATCTGGACAAAATCGAAGCCTCGATTGAATTTGCCTATAAGCGCTATCCAATTTTGGAAAGCGCGGGCGTCAAAAATGTCATTCACGGCCCGTTCACATTTGCACCGGACGGCAACCCTCTGGTTGGCCCGATCCCGGGTTTGCGCAATTATTGGTCGGCTTGCGGCGTCATGGCCGGTTTCAGTCAAGGCGGCGGTGTCGGTCTGTCATTGGCGCAATGGATGATCGAAGGCGAACCCGAACGTGATGTGTTCGCGATGGACGTGGCGCGGTTCGGCAATTGGATAACGCCGGGTTACACGCGACCAAAGGTCGTTGAAAACTATCAACGCCGCTTTTCAGTTAACTACCCGAACGAAGAACTGCCCGCCTGCCGCCCGTTTAAAACCACGCCGGCTTACGACATTTGGCGGGAACAGGGGGCGGTATTTGGCGCGCAATACGGCATGGAAGTGGCCAATTACTTCGCCCTTGAAGGCGATGAGCAATACGAAAACCCGACTTTCCGCCGCTCGAACGCTTGGGAAGCGACAAAGCAGGAAGTCATGGCAGTCAGAAATGCCGTGGGCATTAACGAAGTGCATAATTTCAGCAAATACCGCGTAACTGGTGCTGATGCCCGCTCTTGGCTCGACAAAATTATGGCGGGTCGTGTGCCAAAACAAGGGCGTATGTCTTTGACGCCGATGCTGTCGCCCAAAGGCAAGTTGATCGGTGATTTCACCATTTCCTGCTTGGCCAAAGATGATTTTCGCCTGACAGCCAGTTACGGAATGCAGGCATTTCACATGCGTTGGTTTCAGCAAAACTTGCCTGAAACCGGTGTTCAGATTGAAAACACATCCGACACATTTATCGGCTTTCAAGTGGCGGGGCCCTTGGCACGCAAGCTGCTGGAACGCACAACACGAACGGATGTTTCGCCCGAAGCGTTCAAGTTCATGGATGTTAAACCCATGAGCATTGGCCTGGTCGATGCCATCGTGCAACGCGTCAGTTATACGGGCGGTTTGGGATTTGAAATTTTCGCTGATCCAGGCAGCCAACGCGCGCTTTATCTGGTGTTAAGCGAAGCTGGCGCCGATCTTGGTTTGCGGCCATTTGGTATGCGCGCGATGATGAGCTTGCGTTTGGATCGTTTCTTTGGGTCATGGGCGCGCGAATTTTGCCCCGATTACACACCCTGCGAAACTGGCATGGATCGTTTTGTATCTTGGAATAAACCTGTTGATTTTATAGGCAAAATACCAGCGATGGCCGAAAAAGCAGCTGGCGCAAAACGCAAACTTTGTGTGTTTGAAGTGGATGCCGGTGATGCTGATGTCATCGCCTATGAACCGATCTGGCTTGATGGCGATGTCGTTGGGTTTTGCACATCAGGTGGGTATTCCCACTATGCCGAGAAATCCATAGCCTTTGGATTCGTGCCAACCGAAAGTGCGATTGAAGGCTTGATTGTTGAAATCGAAATCCTTGGAGAAATGTACAAAGCTACACTTATAACCAAGCCGCTTATCGACCCATCGTAAAGCAGATATAGCAGAAAAGCCGCGTCCCTAACCCGTGCAGGGGCGCGCGCTGGCCGTGCATTTGTGGCGGCCATTTTGCTTTACACACCGAAAACCTTTATTTTTGGCGTTCGCCCAATCCGCGTATACTGGCCCCAAAGACGTGCCGACACGCAAACCCCAACTGATGATCGCATTGTCCTTGGCCACATCCAAATAGCGGCCCGTCAGAAACGCCGAATTTTTGCCGTGATAATAGCTTTTGCGACAATCCTCGGCCATCGCCGATTGGGTTGCAGAAAGGATCATAACTGCCCCAAGAACCAAAACCATCTTTTTCATCTGAAACCTCTGAACTGAACACTGGGCATGATCGTATCTGATTCCCAGCTTAACGCAAACCTCGGCTTGCGAAACTTCGCCTATCCAAACTCCATTTTCAGCACTCGGTCCAGCCTTTTGCTTGCGCTTTTGGTTTTCACCACATTTTTCAATTTCGCCACAAAAATAAGCAGACTTGCAAAAAATCGGTCAATTTCCGTGCAATGCCGCGAATACCGTTAATTCGGCGGCCCTCACCCTTCCTGTCGCGCTAACAAACCGCTTTGAAACGGTGAACCCAATTAACATAGATGGAGTAATTCGATGAACGGTGCAGACACAGCCTGGATATTAGTGGCCACAGCGCTGGTGCTGTTTATGACCCTGCCGGGGCTTGCGTTATTTTATGGCGGATTGGTCCGTGCGCGTAATGTGCTGTCTGTCTTCATGCAATGTTTCGGCATTGCCGCGTTAATGAGCATTCTCTGGCTGGTCGCGGGCTATTCCATCGCATTTGGTGACGGCAACGCCTATTGGGGTGGGCTTGGTAAAATGTTCTTAAACGGTATAACCGCCGACACGTTATCAGGAACCCTGCCCGAGGTTCTGTTTTTCGCCTTTCAAATGACCTTCGCCATTATCACCCCGGCCTTGATCGTTGGCGCTTATGTTGAACGGGTTGGCTTTGGATTTGTCATGGCCTTTTCTGGCCTTTGGATGTTGATCATCTATGCCCCCGTTGCCCATTGGATTTGGGGAGGCGGTATGTTGTCAGATGGTGGTATATTTGGGGCCGGCGGTGTGAAAGATTTCGCCGGTGGCATTGTGGTACACGAAACCGCCGGACTGGCCGCATTGGTAGTCGCCTTTGTTTTAGGCCCACGCAAAGACAAATCAAAGCCGCCGCATAATCCGGGTTATGTGATGATCGGAGCCGCGATGTTGTGGGTTGGGTGGTTCGGCTTTAACGGCGGCTCGCAACTTGCCGCTGATGGTGGGGCCGCAATGGCCTTGACCGTGACGCATATTTCAGCCGCTGCTGCCTCGCTTAGTTGGGCCGCTTGGGAGCGGATTAAATACGGTAAAACCTCGTTGATTGGCATGGTTACAGGTACAATCGCAGGCCTTGCGTCAATCACACCCGCCTCCGGTTTCGTGGGCCCGGTCGAGGCACTGGTAATCGGTGGTGTCGCAGGTGTTTTGTGTCAGGAGGCCTGTTCCGTCATCAAAAACTACCTCAAGATTGACGACACGTTGGACGTATTCGCGGTCCACGGTATCGGTGGAATGTTCGGCACAATCATGATCGCAGTATTTGGCGCAGGCAACTACATGGCCCAGCTCGGCTCACTTGCCATTGTCGGGATATTCACCCTGATCGGCACATATGTCATTGTCAAACTGGTGGCATTTGTAACCCCGATCCGCGTCAATGAAGAAGAAGAATACACAGGCCTAGATCTAACCAGCCACGGTGAACGCGCTTACGAGTTGAATTCTTAAAGGTTACCCATAAAGTTCGTGCGCGCGTGCATCAAAGGCGCGCACGATACGTTGCATCGCCTCATTGAAGACCACACCGATAACGGCTTGTAGAATGGCAGACTTAAATTCAAAATCGACGAAGAAATCGACTTCGCAGCCCCCATCGATATCTTTGAATTGCCAGTGGTTGTTCAAATACCGAAACGGCCCGTCCAGGTATTCAACGTCAATCCGGTTTTCGCCCGGGTTTAACGTGACTTTTGAACCAAATTTTTCGCGAAACAGCTTGAACGAAATCACCAAATCAGCATCGATAACTTCACCTGTATCAATCGGATTGCGCTGTTTGACCCGCGCCGCGGCACACCAAGGCAGAAACGCGGGGTAAGCAGCGACATCCGCCACCAGCGCGTACATCTGCGCCGCAGAGTATGGTGTTATGCGCTTTTCTGTATGGGTAGGCATCGCGTTTACAATCTTTTTTTCGTGCCCCGCCTTTTCCGCCTCATGGCCCAAAAGTGCAAGAGGTCAGATTTGCACGCGCACTGTTCGCGGCGGTTTTTGGTGATAATTTGCGGTGACAGACAAATCAGAAGTCACAGCTTTTGTGGCACATTCATAAAATAGCTCTTCAGTCGAGTTAGGCTTCAGTGGTCGACATATGCGTGGCGAAAAAACGTAAATTCAGGCTGGAGTCTTTAGGAGAACATCACGTGGTACCAGTCCCATTTATATAATTTCGTTTGGCACAAAACACTAAGCCACACAAATGCTTGCAGCGATGCCTAGGGAATGCGATGAACGACGTGATTTAACAACTGCCGGAATTTGCAATGCCTGACCGCCCCTATGAAATTGACCAGATGATTTCCGCAAAATCAATTGCGGCGCGGGTCGAAGAATTGGCCCATGAAATTCACGCCTGTTTTGAGGGTACGGACAAGTTGATTGTGGTCGGACTGTTGCGCGGTTCGTTCATCTTTATTTCAGATCTAGTGCGCGAGCTAGACTTGCCTGTGGAAGTGGACTTTCTGGAAACATCATCTTACGGCGACGGCATGGAAAGTTCGCGCGAAGTGCGTATTTTGAAAGACCTGCGCGGCGAAATCGAAGGCCGCGACATTCTGGTTGTCGAAGACATTGTTGATACCGGACACACGCTGCATCACGTTCTAAACCTATTGTCGTCGCGCAATCCAAAACGCATGGAAGTCTGCGCGTTACTAGACAAACCCGCCCGCCGCGAGGTCGATGTCAAAGCCACGTGGGTTGGATTTGAAATCCCTGATAAGTTCGTGGTTGGCTATGGTATCGATTTCGCCCAACGCAATCGCAATCTGGATCACATCGGTTCGGTACGGTTTTTGGACGACGACGTATAAAACGCGCCTTCACGTAGTTGTGTAAACATTCTGCCACAATGGTTGTGTAGACTGTTTGTGAACTCAACTTTGAACAGGAGCGTATGATGAAACCTTTGAAAATCGCGGTTATCCTATCCCTAGTCTTTTCGCCACAGGTGCAGTGGCCCAAGATGCCATTTCTAGTGCAATTAAGGCACGCCAAGCACAGATGACACTTTACGGTTTCAATCGAGTTAACCGCGAATTTTGGTGATGGCAGGATTTTCAGGTGGCGTATCATGGATGTGATTCATGCATCCAATATTTCCAGGAAAGGAAAGATACGCC